>JACZKF010000096.1 GCA_014860175.1 Desulfuromonadales bacterium
CGCTGGCGCAGACCTCCATGCTTTATGTCCCGCTCTGGGGGGTGCTGCTGCTGGGGGAAACCCTCTCCCCCGTCGGCCTGGCCGGCATCCTGCTGGTGCTGGTCGGGGCCTATAGCGTGCAGCTGCGGCAGCTGTCGGCGGCAGAGATCCTGCGCCCCTTTCGCTCCCTCGGGGAGCCGGCGGTGCAGGCCGCGCTGGCCGCCGGTTTCATCTACTCGGTGGGGGCGGTCATCGACAAGACCGGAGTCAACATTTACCCCCCCTTCTACTTTACCTACCTGCTGGTGATGTTCATGCTGCTGTACATGAGTCTCAACCTGCTGCGGCAGCGCTACCGTGGCCGGGTGAGCGCCGAATGGCACAGCAGCCGCCGCCTGATCCTGATCTCCGGGCCGATTATGATGGGCTCCTTCCTGACCTTTCGCTACGGGCTGCAGCTGGCCCCGATGAGCTACGCGGTGCCGGTGCGGCAGGTGAGCTTGCTGATCGGGGTGCTGATCGGCACCTTTTTCCTCGGCGAGATCTGCGGCCGCATCCGCTGCACGGCGGCGCTGCTGATCCTGGCCGGGGTGTTTCTGATCCGTTTCGGGTAAACTACGAAAGCTTCAAGCTGTAACGCAAAGGCGCAAAGTTTTCAGAGAAGGACCCCCATGAAAAATCTCGCCAACTTCTTCTTCGAAGTGGGGATGCTCAAGCGCACCCCGCGCACCGGTTTCCAGTTTCTCGGCTCCGGGGCGGAATCGGTCGCCGAGCACTCTTTCCGCACGGCGGTGATCGGCTATACCCTGGCCCGCCTCGACCCGCAGGCCGATGTCGGCCGGGTGCTGCAGCTCTGCCTGTTCCACGACATCCCCGAGGCGCGCACCGGCGACCTCAACTACGTCAACAAGAAGTACGTGCGGGTCGATGAGGAGAAGGCGGTGGCCGATTTGGCCCGCACCCTCCCCTTCGGTGACGACTACTGCCAGGTCATCGCCGAATTCACCGCCCGCGACAGCCGCGAAGCGCTCATCGCCCACGATGCCGACCAGCTGGAGATGATCCTCGCCCTGAAGGAATACAAAGATCTCGGCAATCGGTATGCCGACGAATGGTACCCGTTTGCCGTGCGCCGCCTGCAGACCGATACCGCCCGCCACCTGGCAGAGACGATTTGGGCGACCGATTCGACCCGGTGGTGGTTCGATGAGGATGCCGATTGGTGGGTCAAGGGGAAAAAGGAGGCGAAGGGTAAGGAGTGAGACAACAGGCCGAGAGAGGGAGACGTCCTTGACGGTTGGTCTAAGAAATGTTAAATATCCTGGCCCGAAGTAGATATCGCCGGCTTTGATCCCCACGCATCACCTCTTGCCGCGGCGCGGAGCGAACCAATGCTTGATCTCAAATACCTGCGCGACTCTCTCGACCAGGCCGAGCAGCGCCTGGCGACCCGCGGCGAGGCGGTGAACCTGACCGGTTTCCGCGCCCTCGACCAGCGCCGTCGTGAGCTGCTCGGTGAATCCGAATCGCTCAAGGCGGAGAAGAATCGGGTCAGCACCCTGATCGGCCAGAGCAAGGACAAAAGCGCCGTCCAGGGGGAGATCGTCCGGATGAAGGAGGTCTCGGCCCGGATCAAGACGTTGGAAGACGAGCTCAAGGGGGTCGAGGACGAGTTGCAGCAGCTGCTGCTGATGGTCCCCAACATCCCGCATGAGCAGTGCCCCGTCGGCGCCTCCGAGGCCGGCAACCGCGAGGTGCGCCGCTGGGGAGAACCGCCGGTCTTCGACTTCGAGGCGAAACCGCATTGGGAGATCGGAGAGAAGCTGGGGATCATCGATTTCGAGCGGGCGGGGAAGATCACCGGCGCCCGTTTCTCCCTCCTTTTTGGGGCCGGCGCCAGGCTGGAGCGGGCGCTGATCAGCTTCATGCTCGACTTGCATACCGGCAGCCACAAATATGTTGAAGTCCTGCCGCCGTTCATGGTAAACAGGGAATCCATGCGGGGGACCGGACAGCTTCCCAAGTTTGAGGACGATCTTTTCCATACCGCCGATCCGGACTATTTTCTCATTCCGACGGCCGAAGTTCCGGTGACCAACATTCATCGGGACGAGATTCTGGCCGGGGCCGATCTCCCCATCTGCTACACGGCTTACACCCCCTGTTTCCGCCGGGAAGCCGGTTCTTACGGCAAGGACACCCGGGGGCTGATCCGCCAGCACCAGTTCAACAAGGTCGAGCTGGTCAAGTTCGTTCTGCCGGAGGAAGGCGATCAGGAGTTGGAAAAGCTGCTGCGCGACGCCGAAGAGGTGCTGCGCCGGCTGCAACTCCCCTACCGGGTGGTCGATCTATGCACCGGCGATCTCGGCTTCTCCGCCGCCCGCACCTTTGACATCGAGGTGTGGCTGCCGGCGCAGGGGACCTACCGGGAGATTTCCTCCTGCTCCAGTTTTCGGGACTTTCAGGCGCGGCGGGCCAGTATCCGCTTCCGCCGGGAAGAGGGGGCCCGTCCTGAGTTCGTGCATACGCTGAATGGTTCCGGTCTGGCCGTCGGCCGGACCTTGGTAGCCATTCTGGAAAACTACCAGCAGGCGGACGGGTCGGTAACGGTCCCGGATGCCTTGCGGCCGTATCTGGGTGGAATGGAGCGGATCGGCGGCTGAACTCCGGAGGAGTGGCCGAGTGGCTTAAGGCGGCGGTCTTGAAAACCGTTGTGCGAAAGCACCGTGGGTTCGAATCCTACCTCCTCCGCCAACATGGTCCGACGGTTTGCTTGCACAAAATGATGAAAACGGAGAGGTGGCCGAGCCGGCTGAAGGCGCTCGCCTGCTAAGCGAGTGTACGGGGTCAACCCGTACCGAGGGTTCGAATCCCTCCCTCTCCGCCATTTTCCGCCCCCTTTGCCCCGGGCGGCCCAACCGGGCATGAGGTGTTGATGGTTAGATGGCTGTTCCTTCTGGTTTTTAGTGCGGCGCTGTTGGCCGCCGCGGGCTGCGACAGGCCGGCAGAGAAGGTGGCCCAACCGGCTGCCCCGATGGAGCGCAAGGAAACCCAGGTCGTCGTCCCACCGGAAGTCGACGGGAAATGGCAGGCGGTCCAGATCGCCGTCCTCGACAAGGAACAGGGGAAAGAAGAGCTCTTTACCGTCGGTCTTGGTCAAGAGTTCCAACTCCCCGAGGCCGGGCTCTCGATCAAGGTCCAGAACTTCCTCCCCGCCTTCATCATGGACGGGACGCTACTCACCTCCGTCTCGAACGAGCCCCGCAACCCCGCGGTGCAGATCATCATTCGGCAAGGGGAGGAGGAGGTCTACAAGGGGTGGCTGTTCAGCCTGTTTCCGGGGACCCATGCCTTTCAGCACCCGCGCTTCAGCTTCAGCCTGGTCGACTATATCCCGGCAAAAAAAGGTTGACAAAAAAAGCTTTCTGGGCAATATATTACTGCTTCAAGGTACGCGCCACTAGCTCAGCTGGATAGAGCGTCTGACTACGGATCAGAAGGCCGGGAGTTCGAATCTCTCGTGGCGCGCCAGTTAAAAACAAAGCCTCAGCACTTACACGTGTTGGGGCTTTTTTGCTTGAGCACCAGCCATTGCAATGCGCCGGGCACCCGTGGGATGTCCGATCCCTCTTATCTTCAAATCCCGACCTGAGGAGGCATTTCCATGATCCTGCCCCTGTTGCAAAGCCGCCGCAGCATCCGCAAGTTCGAGAAGCGCCCCCTGGAGCCGGAGAAGATCGAGCTCCTGACCGAGGCGCTGCTGCGGGCGCCGTCCTCGCGGGGGCGCACCCCCTGGGAGTTTATCCTGGTGGACGACCCGGCTTTGCTGCGCCAGCTCGGCCAGGCCAAGGCGCACGGCTCCTCCTTCATCGCCGACGCCCCCCTGGCGGTGGTCGTCGCCGCCGATCCGCAACGCTCGGATGTCTGGATCGAGGACTGCGCCATCGCCGCCATTTTGCTGCAGATGACGGCCCACTCCCTCGGCCTGGGGAGCTGTTGGGTGCAGATCCGCCTGCGCCAGCACCAGAGCGGCCGCTCCTCCGACGACCAGGTCAGAGAACTGCTCCAGCTCCCCGCCGACCAGCAGATCCTCGCCATTGTCGCCATCGGCTACCCGGCCGAACAGCTCCCCGGTCATCCCCGACAGACGCTCCTCTGGGAGAAGGTCCACCGCAACGGATATGGCCAGGACCGGTGAGCTGAGCGTCGCCGCCGCCGGCCGCCTGTTTGGATGGCATGAGCCCGATCGTTGGTGGTACATTTAAGGCCACAGCACTTTTCAGCAAGGACTGCCCATGTCCAACAAAACGATGAGCGACGAGGAGCGCCAGCGCCTGGTCAACGAGATGCGCAACGAGGAGCAGCAGCGCCAAGCCGGCTATCGGGAGCAGGCGCTGAAGCTCTTCCCGCATGTCTGCGGGCGCTGCACCCGCGAATTCGAGGGGAAGAAGATGCGCGAACTGACCGTGCATCACCGGGATCACAACCACGACAACAACCCCCCCGATGGCAGCAACTGGGAGCTGTTGTGCATCTATTGCCACGACCACGAGCACACCCGGGGGGTGCAGGAGCAGCGCGATGCAGAAGGGCCGGGGGGGCACCCGGGCCGCCCATCCCTGGGGCATTCCCCCTTCGCCGCCCTCGGCGACCGGTTCAAGAAGCCCAAATAGGGGGACTGAGATGCCGGTACGGCACCGGGCGGTGGGGTGACAAGCTCCCCAGAGGGGCAAATTCCCCTTGTCGGTCGCCGCGTTTCGTGGTAAATAGTCGGACCTGCCCGGCCACCAGGGGGGTTGGTGAGCTTTATCGAAGAACAGGACAGGGGCTTCATGCAGCAGGCCCTGGACGAGGCCGAGGCGGCCGCCCGGCTGGGTGAAGTGCCGGTCGGCGCCATCATCGTCCACGCCGGCCAGGTGATCGGCCACGGCTACAACCTGCGGGAAGCGAGCAACGACCCGACTACGCATGCCGAAATGGTCGCCATCCGCCAGGCCGCCGCCGCTCTCGATTCCTGGCGACTGCTCGACTGTACGCTCTATGTGACCCTCGAGCCGTGCGTCATGTGCATGGGGGCGATCATCCTGGCCCGGATTCCGCGCCTGGTTTTCGCCTGCCGCGATCCGCGGGCCGGAGCCGTCGGCTCCATTTACGATTTTTCCCGTGACGAACGGTTCAACCATCGGGTCGACGTCACGGAAGGGGTACTCGCCAGTGAATGCTCGGCCCTGCTGAGCGCTTTTTTCCAGTCGCTGCGGGCCCGTAACAAAGCGCAGAAATAGCGTCGGCGTCGGCCGGCGAATAAAAATTCCGCACCTTGCGGAGGGGTGTCCGAGAGGTCGAAGGTGACAGACTCGAAATCTGTTGTACCGCAAGGTACCGTGGGTTCGAATCCCACCCCCTCCGCCAGTAAAGACAAGGGCTTAGCCAGTGATGGCTAGGCCCTTTGTTTATTGTCTCTCCTGAAATCTGCTAACGATTTGCTAACGATTGATCCGTGCTTGTATGTGCTGCGCTGTGTAGTTATGTGAACGAAGCGCTTCCCCCCCTGTCGGTCAAGGACACTAAACAGAGATGCGGCCTGCCTCCCTTTGCGCCCCTCCTGACACCGACATGAGCACTCTTCTTCCCACCCCCTCCTTCATGCTCAAGAGTCCCCGATTCTGGTCGTAGCGCACTTCTTTGTAGAAAAACCCTCCAAGCAATTCAAAAACCGCCGGCTCACGCTCCAGGAGATCGATGGCGACCATGTCAGCGTAGAATGCGAGCCTTCCCCCAGGCGCGGCGTCGCCCACTAGGCATGCGAGCCGCCAGTAGACGTCCTTTTGATATCTCACCCGCGCGTGGCGGCGGCCGCTTTCAAGCATCGACACGTAGGCCGAGGTGACCCCGAGGTGTTTGGCTAGATCGGTCTGAGACATCTCCATCAGCTCGCGTGCCGATCTCAGCACTTCGCGGATTGTCAGTTTTTCGATGCGCATTAGGGGCCTCCTTGCAGAAATGATTTGCTCCGGCTGAGCGGGCCTGCTAATTTCTCTGTGAGCGAAAAAGCGGTCGGAGGTTTCGCAATTTGCGTTCACTTCTCGTTTATAGCCCAGTCGGCGAAGAAAACAAGGGAAATTTCGCGAATGGTTAAAGTTGATTCTGTTATTGCGAAACTGAAGGAGGTGGTCGGTTGCCGGACCGATGTGGAACTGGCCAAGGCCATTGGAACCTCCTCGTCCACGATCAGTACATGGAAAGCCCGAGAGGCCATTCCTTATGACCTCGTCGCGCGCGTTGCCGACGAGCGTCACATTCCGTTCACCTGGTTTTTTGCCGAGGATAGCTCAGTCAGCGGACACCCCGGCGGGGCCGCATCAGGCGTTCCCGTCCCCCTGCTCAGCCGCATGCCGGATGATTTGCCGAGCCACCTTCGGCCGGAGGATGTTTCCGCTCACCTTTGCCTTCCAGGGATCGCCACCGCGAACGCCTTCGCCGTGATCGCCGCCGATGACTCCCTCGCGCCGCGCATCAAGGAAGGCGACTATGTGATCATCGCTACCGGCGAGACTCCAGCCAGCGGGGACACGGTGGTTGCCAGTAACGGGTGGGGCGACATCCTGGTGCGGCGCTATCGGGAGAAGGAAGGGGAGATCAGCCTTGCGGCAGACCACCCTGAATACCCCACGATCACGGTCGAAAGTGAGCTCCGAATCCATGGAAAAGTGATTGATATTTGGAGGAGAATTAAGGTTTGACCGGTGATTTTGAAGGTACTATCCTGAGTGGCACTCAGCGATCTGGCAGGCCTTGCTGACGTTGCTGAGTTCGGAAGCCAGTTCTAGCAAGCTGAGCTTCCTTCGTGCTACCTTGCGCTTGGTGGTCATGATGTCCTCCGGTCAGGGTTGGGATGAAGCCTCGAGAACTCCATCTTTACCCCAGCCAAGGGCGGCATGACCACCACTTTAGTTTCGGGCCACTGTCAGGTTATATCCATCTCAGCTCAATATATTTCTGTGTTTCAAATGTCATGCTAGATGGAACGACCATCTCCTACAGCTCACGACCATTAGAACAACAAATCCCCGCTCGGTGATCCAGGGGGGGTCTTCCGATAAGGCAGGGTTTTCAGGAATTACCCAAACAAACCAGTATTCTCCCCACCAAACAATGCAAGATGATTTACAAGACGTACCCTGCTTCCAGCTAATCCGAGCGGCATTATTATGAGCATAGCCCATGTTGCTGTAAGTAGACCGGACCAGATCGATACAGATGCCCATCTGATTAAAACCGCTACCACTTCATTGCCCAAATCCGCAGATTGATATCCGGTAGGTGGCTTTCCTGCCGACACCTGTGCTGTCAACGCGATCGTGTTTTACGGACCCTACAGCAGGCTGCAAGAAAACTCATTCTACCAACTCTTTGAATTTACTAGGATTGACCCTTTGTTTTTGCTATGTTTCACGCATGACTAGATGATTTCAAGTGTAAATTGTTCAGTGCCGAGAACACCAAAACAGCAGGCCATGTTCATCTCTGTTACTCTGACAGCGGTATCGTCCAAGGATCATCCGCTGCGTTCGATCAGGCTCATAAACCATCAGATAGCGGAGTCTGAACCGCAAAGCAACCTGACAGCTAACCAGGGCACCGCATCATGGCAACAAACGACCAGCAGATCATTAGGCGACTGGAAGCTCAGGTTGCAGAACAAACGGCTCAGCTGCAACGCAGCAGTGACGAACTGGACAAAGCCATTGCCGCACAGCGGCAGACCGAAGAGACGCTACGGGAGAGCGAGAGCAAATATCTGCTGCTCACCGAAAATGCCTCCGATGTGGTCTGGCGGCTCGACAGTGAATATCGCTTTACCTATATCAGCCCGGCCGATGAACGACTGCGTGGTTACCGGGCGGACGAAATCATTGGACGCCCTGTGTTTGAGATGTTTAACGAGGAAGGGGTTGCGGCAATCCAGAAAATGGCGCAACAGCGCTATGAGGCAGAACAACGTGGAATCCAGTCCGGCATCATCACCTTTGAAGCCGAGCATCGTTGCAAGGATGGTAGCTGGTTGTGGGCAGAAATCCGCTACTCGGCAGAGCGTGACGCAAACGGAAAAACCATTGGCTTTCATGGCATCACCAGGGAAATAACCAAGCGCAAATTGGCAGAGGATGAAACCCGGCGGGCCTGGGCTGCGGCTGAAGAAGCGAGTAAAGCCAAGAGTCAATTTTTAGCCACCATGAGCCATGAGATCCGCACACCCCTCAATGCCCTGGTCGGTTTCAGCTCCTTAGCGCGCAAAGCGACAGATCCTGCCAAAATTAATCAGTACCTGTCGATCCTGGAACAATCCTCCCGTGTGCTGATGGATCTGGTCAATGACATCCTGGACATCAGCAAGACCGATGCCGGGCGACTGGAGCTTGAGGCGATGCCTATCAATCTGCGTCAACTGATCGCCAGCCTTGAAGAACAGTACCATCACCTGGCAACGCAGAAGATGTTGGCCTTTCGGGTCACTGTAGACGACAGAATCCCAAGCTGGATTCTGGGTGATCCGATCCGTCTGCGCCAGATCCTGACCAACCTGCTTGCCAATGCGCTGAAATTTACGGAAAGCGGCGAAGTCTGCTGCACCATCAGCCGCCATGACCAGGGGACGGATCAGATGATCCGCTTTGAGGTGCAGGACACCGGCATCGGTATCCCTGAATCCTTTTTGGCGAATATCTTCAGCCCGTTTCATCAGCTTGATCCGAGCATCTCGCGAAAATTTGGCGGCACCGGTCTGGGGTTGGCGATTGTCAACAGCTTGGTGGAATTGATGCAGGGGACGATGACGGTTAAGAGTACGGAAGGGACCGGCAGTTGTTTTGTGGTCGATTTACCCCTTCAGGAAGCAGAACCCTTGCTCGAAGAGTGTTTAGCCGCCCCGCTAACCCTTCTCCCATCGGCCATTCTGGTGGTTGAGGATAACAGCTTTAATCGGCAGCTGCTGGGTGACATCCTGACCTCCTGGGGACACCGGGTCTCACTGACGGAAGATGGACAACAAGCACTGGCATTGGCGGCCCAGCAGCCTTTCGATCTGATTCTGTTGGATATCCGCATGCCGGGCATCGATGGGATTGAGGTGGCCCGCAGAATACGGTTGCAGGAACAGGAGCGCTCAGACGCTGCGGTGCCGATCATCGCCATCACCGCCGATACCGATAAAACCACCCGCGAAGCCTGCTATGCTGCAGGCATCAATGCCGTGTTGCCAAAACCGGTGATCCCGGAACAATTAGCGCAAGCCATCGCGATGCAGGCTGAAGGAGTCAATAATATATCTTCTACTCAGACGTTCCAGTTGACACCACAGGCCCTGACCGGTCTTAGCAACAACCCCGAGCGTATCCACAATTATCAGCACTTGTTGCTGACGGATATTGACACGGAACTGCGCTGCCTGCGCGCCGCCCTCGAACGAGGTGACCGTCACGAATTGGGCCGCGCAGCACATACCTTAAAAGGGTTGTATGGACATCTGGCACACCGGGCTCCGGTTGAATTGGCGGCCTGGCTTCATGACCATGTGTCCACGGCAACCGTTGAAGAATTACGCAAGAGAGTGGAGCAACTTCCTGCCATCGTTGTTGACGACCTTAAAGTACAGCAGGAGAAAACCGTATGAGTCTTGGTGCACGACTACTGGTAGTTGACGACACCCAGAGCTTCCGGTTCATGGTCAAGGGGTACCTGGATGATGCCGGCTACCAGGTCACCTGTGTGGCCAGTGGCGCCGACGCCTTGGCGGCAGTGGAACGGTCCCCCTTTGACCTGGTGCTGTCCGATATGGTCATGCCGGAGATGGACGGACTTGAGCTGCTGCATCAGATCCGCACACGCTATCCGCAACTGCCTTTTGTGCTGATTACTGCTCACGGCAGCGTTGACAGTGCCGTGGCTGCGATGAAAGACGGCGCTGATGATTATCTGCTCAAACCTCTGAACTGGGAAGAGTTGTTGATTGTCGTGAAGCGCCTGCTCGAACATGCCCAGCTGCGCGTTAATTACGAACGCATGGTGAATTGTGAGCGGGAGCAGTATAGTTTTCAGAACATCAGCTCAGGTTCATCGGTTATGGGGAAAACCCTCGCTGTGGCCCAGCAGGTCGCTGCTTCTGCCCGCACCACCATTGCCATCTATGGTGAAAGTGGCGTCGGTAAAGAGGTGCTGGCACGGGCCATTCACGTCGCCGGCGGGCATAACCTGACCAGCTTTGTTGCCGTCAACTGCGCTGCCATCCCGGAAACCCTGCTTGAAAGTGAACTGTTCGGCCATGTCAAAGGAGCCTTTACCGGCGCAGACCGTGACCGTGGCGGCAAATGCTGCCGGGCGCAGGGCGGCACCCTGTTCCTCGATGAGATCGGTGATATGCCCCTGTCGCTACAGCCCAAGCTGCTGCGTTTGCTGGAAGAACGAATTTATGAAAAAGTTGGCTCCGATACCCAGGTAACGGCCGATTTCAGGGTCATTGTCGCTACCCACCGTAGCCTCGATCAATGCTGCCTTGAGGGGAGTTTTCGCCGCGATCTGTACCATCGTCTGAACGTCTTTCCCATCACGATCCCCCCCTTGCGTGAGCGCCGCGAAGATATTCCCTATCTGGCGGAATTTTTTCTGAATATTTTTCGGCAGCACCAGGGCAAGCAACAGCCCGGTCTCTCACAGGCCGCCCTTGAACGGCTTCTTGCCTACGACTGGCCCGGCAATATCCGCGAACTGCGCAACCTGCTGGAATACGCCTCCATTATCTCTAATGGCGAACTGATTCAACCAAAACACCTGCGGCTGCAACAGCAGGAACAAGGGAACGATGGCGAGTTGGACCATGGGCGTATTTCTCTGCATTTTAACTTCTCCCCTGAAGAGTTCTCCCTCGCTACGGTCAACCGCCAGGTCATAGAGTGGGCCCTTAGGCAGAGTAGCAACAATAAATCCTCTGCCGCCCGGTTGCTGAAGGCCTCCCGCAAGCTGTTTTACTGATTCTGATCTTCCTGCGATCCACCAACTGTCCCCACCGGGACAACATGTCCCCTGCGGGACAATTCTTTTTTGTTGAATTCAGCTAACCTACTGAAATCACACATTCTACATATCTGGCATGGATTTCGCTCTATCTATGTTCGTTAGCCAATTATCGGACGATGGTGTCCGGATTTGGACAAGTCCGTATTGCAGGAGGATGTCATGTCCCAAGAAGCGGTAGAACGCGTATTAGGAAGGCTTCTGACCGATGAGGGATTTCGTCGTTCAGCTAAAGAGTCACTGGAGGTGGCTTGTGTGCAGCAAGGTTATGTGCTGACCACAACCGAACTGAGCCTCCTGTCCGGCCTGAAATTACAGGCCATCAACGACGTTGCAGCACAACTGAATCCCGGTCTCTGTCGGGCTGTAACATCCCGGAGACATGAAAGGTTTTAGCACTTTACAACGCAATGATATTAGCAGGTGCCCGATATCTGGCCCATATTAAGGAGTACGACATGAATAAAATTTTCCGTTCGATCTGGAGTGATGCTCTGGGGACCTTTGTCGCCGTCGCCGAGATCGTCTCGACCCATGGCCGTGGTTCCGGCAAGCGGGGCCGCTTGCGGCTGTTGGCAGCGTCCCTGTTGTTGACCCTGTGGATCTGTGGTGGAACGGCGGTGGCCGATATCTTGCCCACGGGCGGTCATATTGTTGCCGGTTCCGGTTCTATCGCCACCAGCGGCAACACCATGACCGTGACGCAGGATACCCAGCGTATGGCGGCGGACTGGACCTCCTTCTCCATCGGTCAGAATAACGCCGTCAACTTCAACCAGCCCTCCAGCAGTGCCGTGGCTCTCAACCGGGTCACCGGCGCTGATGCTTCGGTGATTCAGGGGGCGCTCAACGCCAACGGTCAGGTCTTCCTGGTCAACCCCAGCGGCGTGCTCTTCTCCTCCACCGCTCAGGTCAATGTCGGTGCCCTGGTCGCTTCGACCCTCAACCTCACCAATGACGATTTCATGGCGGGGAATGACCGCTTTGCGGGCAATTCCAGCAATGCCATCGTTAATCAGGGCAATATCACCACCCATGACGGCGGCACCATCGCCCTGATCGCCGCCCGCATCGACAACAGCGGCACCCTCACCGCCAACGGTGGTAATGTGCTGATGGGCGCAGGGTCGAAAGTTACTCTTGACCTCGGCGGCCCGGTCAAAATTCAGGTGGAAGAAGCTGCGATTGATGCCCTGATTGAGCAAGGCGGGGCGATCAAGGCCGATGGAGGTCTGGTTTACCTCACCGCCCGCGCCGCCGGTGAACTCAGCAGCACCGTCATCAACCACACCGGGATCACTCAAGCCCAGACCCTGGCAACGGGGGAAAGCGGCGAAATCTTTTTAATGGTGGATATGGACAATGGCCGCATCGTGGTGGCGGGAACCCTGGATGCCAGCGCGCCGAATGGGGGAGATGGTGGTTTTGTTGAAACCAGCGCGGCGAGTGTGCACATCAAACCCGACCTAATCGTCACGACTAATGCGGAAGATGGCAAGACCGGGGAGTGGTTAATTGATCCCAATGACTATAAGATTGCGGCTACTGGCGGTGATATCACTGGTGCACAATTATCCTCTAACCTTGGCACAACCAATGTCACTATTCAAAGCGTGGATGGCGCGAATGCCTCCGGCAATGGCGACATCTTCGTCAATGACGGTATTACCTGGCAGAGCGGCAATAAGCTGACGCTGAACGCCATGCGCAATATCGAAATAAACGCAACGATTGATGCCCGCCAAGGTTCGGGCGGCAAACTGGCGCTGGAATATGGCCAGGGTGCGGTTGCATCAGCCAATACGGCCTACTATTTGATAAATGCGCCCGTTTCACTGCAAGCAAGCGGCGCAGCTAATGGCATCAATGGCGCAAATCCGACCAATTTTAGCACTAAGCTTGGCTCGAATGGTATTGCGGTAAATTACACCACCATCACCAACAACACTGGCACAGCTTTAAACACACAATTAAGCAACAACCTCGGCGGCAACTTTGCACTTTCTACTGATATCACACTAACTGGAACAAGCAACTGGACACCAATCGGAAACGAAACCAACAAATTCACAGGTCGTTTTGAAGGGTTAGGACACACGATAGATGGTTTAAATATCCCTGGTACTGCTTCGTATGTAGGGTTATTTAGTCACCTAAACAATGCGTACATCGGAAATATTCATCTATCCAATGCATCAGTTGCAGGGGCTAAATATGTTGGTGCTTTGGTTGGTGTTTCAGGCCCTTCTTTGATTGTCAATGCTTCATCAAGCGGTAGTGTAAAGGGGTATGTTGTAACGAATATTAGGGCTCAGTATATTGGCGGTCTTGTAGGCGTAAATAACGGCAAAATTATCTTTAGCCACTCTGGTGCAGAGGTTAGTTTGGGCTTGAATGGAATGTTGGATACCGCTGGTGGATTGGTTGGATACTCCTCAGGGACAATTGAAAACAGTTATGCAACTGGAAAAGTGTCAGGTGGCGATATGCTGGGGGGGTTAGTTGGAGTTAATGACCCTACCGGAATTATAAAAAATAGCTATGCAACTGGGGAGGTTGCTGGCAATAGATATATAGGGGGACTGGTAGGAAATGCATTTCCACCTATTACAGGAAGTGCAATTATTGAAAATAGCTATGCCACAGGAAAAGTCACAGGTGCTCAATATGTCGGTGGTTTTGTTGGTAACAATAATGCCACTATTAACAACAGCTATGCAACGGGGGATGTTGCTGGCACCGGTACTGTCGGTGGTTTTGTTGCTACCAATAAAGGTACTATTAACAATAGCTATGCAACAGGGGAGGTTGCTGGCACTGATGGTGTCGGTGGTTTTGTTGGTGAGAATTATTTAACTGGAGTCGTCAACAATAGCTACGCAACAGGTTTGGTTACTGGCACCACGAACTATGTCGGTGGTTTTGCTGGTTCGAATTACAAAAGTGGAGGCATCAACAATAGTTTTTGGGACACCCAAAGTTCTGGACAACCGACAAAAGGCGCAGGATTTGCCACATCTCCCACCTTGATTGGCAAAAACACCGCACAGATGGTTAACCAATCGACCTTTACTAACGCAGGTTGGCTCACAAGCATCTGGTCATTTACTGATGTGACAGCTGATAATGCATTAGAAGGCTACGGCGTTAGCGGAAAACTACCTTATCTAAATGATGTGACAAGAGCCGAAGATATCACCACAAGATTTGGAACACTTTTTGAGGGTGGAAAGGGAATCGATAGCAATCCCTACACCATCACCAACTGGACACAACTACAAAACATCAACCACAACAGCGATGTTTTATCGAACAACTACTATTTCACACTTTCAAATAGCATAGATAATACAACAACAGGCTACACAGCCCTAGCAAGCTCTTCTGCAAACGATGCTGCTGGCTGGATACCGATTGGAACCGGAGAGCTGCAATTTAGGGGAAACTTTGATGGCTCAAGTCATACCATCACAGGTTTGGTTATCAATCGCCCAACTACAGATTACATTGGATTATTTGGCGCAACGAATGGCGCTACGATACAGAATGTTGGAATTGTCGACGCTAATATAACTGGAAAAAATCGTGTCGGTGGACTTGCGGGATATGCTGTTACCACAACCATCGCAAACAGCTATGCCACTGGAAAAGTAACGAGTAGTGGTAATTTTGTCGGTGGACTTGTGGGAGAGGCTAAGTCTGCGACCATTAAGAACAGCTATGCCAAAGGCGATGTAGTGGGTAGCGATAGGGTCGGTGGCCTTGTGGGGCATGCTTATAATACTTCGGCCATCACGAACAGCTATGCCACGGGCGGTGTAGAGGGTCGTTATGATGTCGGTGGACTTGCGGGAGAGGCTGCTTCTACAAGCATCACAAACAGCCATGCCACTGGGGATGTAGAGGGTAAAAATCGTGTTGGCGGATTGGTTGGTACCAATTACTTTGGAACAATCGCCAACGCCTATGCTGTTAGCACGGTGACAGGTGATTATGGCGTTGGTGGATTGGTGGGTAATAACATTGGAACAATCTCACAAGCCTATGCTAAGGGCACAGTGACAGGTGTGGACCAAGTGGGTGGGTTGGTTGGTAATAATGCGATCTCAATATCTAACGCCTATGCTGATAGCGCAGTAATAGGCGAGAGGTTTGTAGGTGGATTGGTTGGTGAAGATGCTGGAGGGACAATATCTAATGCCTATGCTGTTGGCACAGTGACAGGCGTGAGCTATCTCGGTGGGCTTATTGGGATGGCTGATAATTCTACAACCATCGCAAACAGCTTTTGGGACACCCAAACCTCAGGACTAGCAACTTCAGCAGGTGGAGTAGGTAAAACCACAAAGGAGATGCAATCCCTGGCCACCTTCCAAATCAGCGATGGCGTATGGGACATACAACAGGACACTAGCTACAGCAAAATCTACCCCTTCCTCGCTTTCACCGATGACGGAACTGGCGGATACACCGCCACCTGGGTGATCGGCAAATATTCCACAGCACTTAACTACACACTGTCCGATGTCGGCGCTGATAACAGCATTCTCTACAAAGGAGACAACTACCTCCTCAGTTCATATTGGACGAATAGTATTTTTGGCGATGAAGGCGATGCTCTGCTTCTGGGGACCGATTATAATTTCACCTATAACAATGATACCGTCACCGGCTTTACCAACGCCGGTACCTATAATGGCATCACTGTCACTCTGCTTAACCCTGACTATGAACTTGGCGGCACCGGCAACACAGCAGGCAGCTTCAAGATCACCCCCGCACCACTCACCGTCACCGCCAACAGCGATACCTTAACCTACAACGGTCTTGAACAGAGCGTCACAGGTTTCACTGTTAACGGTCTGGTCAACAACGAAGTCGCAAGCGTGCTGACCGGTGTTTCCACCAGCGGCGGCACCGGCACCAACGCTGACAGTTATACTCATACCGCCAGCGGCACAACGCAGAACTACACCCTGACTTTTGTTGATGGCACGCTGACCATCGCCCCTCGCCCCATCACGATTGTGGCCGACGGCAAATCCAAGGTCTACGGCAACGCTGACCCGACCCTGACCTGGCAAATCACCAACGGAAACCTCGTGGGTAGCGACACTCTCAGTGGTGTGTTGACCCGCACTGCCGGTGAAAATGTCGGCAGCTACACCATCGACGCCTCGGCACTCGCCAACGGCAATTACCTGATTACCGCCAACAATGGTGAGTTAACGATCACCCCGCGCCCCATCACGATTGCTGCTGACGATAAGAGCAAGGTCTACGGCAACGCTGATCCGACCCTGACCTGGCAAATCACCAACGGGAACCTCGTGGGTAGCGACACTCTCAGTGGTGTGTTGACCCGCACTGCCGGTGAAAATGTCGGCAGCTACAGCATCGACGCCTCGGCACTCGCCAACGGCAACTACCTGATCACCGCCAACGACGGCGCACTGACCATCACCGCACGCCCCATCACCGTCGCTGCAGAGGACAAGAACAAAATCTACGGCAACGATGATCCAACCCTGAGCTGGCAAGTGACCACCGGCAATTTGGTGGGTGAAGACACCCTCGGTGGCGTGTTGACCCGCACCGCCGGTGAGAACGTCGGCAGCTACAGCATCGACGCCTCGGCGCTTGCCAACGGCAACTACCTGATCACCGCCAAAGACGGCGCCCTGACCATCACCGCACGCCCCATCACGATAACCGCCGACGACAAGAGTAAACAGCAAGGCCAGAGCGACCCTGCGTTGACCTTCCAGACTGAAGCGCAAAGCAGTGATCGTGGTTTGGTCTCTGGCGACAGCATCAGCGGCAGTCTGATCCGTGAGGCTGGAGAAGGGACCGGTAGTTATGCTATTGAGCAAGGCTCCGTCACCAACACCAGCAACCCCAACTACGACATCAGCTATGTTGGGGCTGATCTAACCATTGCCGCTGTGAGCGATGATCCCGTCGTCCCGCCGCCGTTTAATGAGCAGCAACAAGCAGCTATTGTCAACGCCCAGAACCTGGCACACCAGATGGTCAACGGATTCACCGGTGACACCTCCACTCCAACGGGCGCCCCCACTGCCCTGACCACCCCGCTGCAAGCCCCGACGGTCGGCGATGATAGCCCCAGCACCGGCATCAGTGGTGGTCTTCACTTTGTCGAGGTCGAGGATGATATCGTTGGTGACGGTGATATCCCTGCAAGGACAGCCACTGGCTCACAGCCCGGACGCGATACTTCCGGTTTCATGAATGTGTTCGTCGTGCGTGGCGGCATCAATTACGGAACATTCAAATAGTGACGACAGCAACTAGCATAGAGCAGCCCCGATTCCGTAAATGGGATCGGGCCTGCGCTCACTCTGCTCTGACTTCCGTCAATTAATTTTATCTCCCTAGACAGATTAGAGGAATGACCCCATGAACCTGACACGACGCATCTTTGCTATATTTGCCATTATCCTCATGGCCCTGCCGGCCTTCGCCCAAACACCACCCGATGCCGGGCAAACCCTGCAGCAGCTGCAGACGCCACCGCAGTTGCCGGCACCCAGTGACGGGCTGGTTATCGCACCCCAGACCCAAGATCCCACCGCTCCCGGTGGTCCAACGGCAGAGGTTGCCCGGATTGAATTTAGCGGCAACAGCATCTTTAATACTGCACAGCTTAAGCAGGTTGTTGAGCAGTTGCTGAATCAATCCTACGACCTGGCGGGCATGCGCGATATCGCCTGGCAGATCACCAGTTTCTATCAGAGCAACGGTTACCCCTTTGCCCGTGCTTTTTTGCCCGCCCAGACCTTGAGCGACGGCACCTTGCGGATTGAGGTTGTCGAAGGGCGCTACGGTCAAATTGTCACCCAGGGGGATGACAAGCTGGCAGCTAGCGCACAGCGTCGCCTTGTTCGTCTTAAGCCTGGGGACGTCATTGCCTCTGCCCCTTTAGAGCGCGCCACCCTGATTCTCGATGATCTGCCCGGTTTGCGCACCGCCCCTTTGATCCGCCCCGGTCAGGAGCTTGGCAGCGGCGATCTGCTGGTGGCGGTCGAAGCCGATCAGCGCTATAGCGGTGATATCGCCGTGGATAATCATGGCAATCGCTACACCGGTGCATACCGCACCCGCTTGGGGCTCAACATCAATCCCCTGGTGCTGGTCGGCGATCAACTGCAACTGCGCGCTATGGTCACCAGCGAAACCCTGCTGCTCGGCTCCGCTACCTACAGCGCTCCCCTCGGCTATTCGGGACTGCGCGGCCAGGTGGGTTACGCCCATACCGACTACGAGCTCGGCAAGGAATATTCATCCCTCGACAGTACCGGTAAGGCCCACATCACCAGCGCCGGTTTGAGTTATCCACTGGTCCGCTCCCAACGCAGCAACCTGACCTTAAGCGCCCTCTATCAGCACAAGCGCCTGATCGACAAAGATCTGACTGGCACCACGCGCCGTACCAGCGACAGTGTTCCTGTCAGTCTGCTGTTCGATCACCGCGATGGCCTGCTTGGTGCCGGCATCACCTACGGCAGCCTGACCTGGACCCCGGGACGGGTTAAATTCAACAATAATGTCACAGGCCGCCCCGAAGGGAACTTCCACAAGGTCACCCTCGATGTCGCTCGTCTGCAACAACTCACTAACCGCCTGACCCTGTTTGCCCGCGTCAGTGGTCAGAAGAGCGACAGCAACCTTGATTCGTCGGAAGATTTCGGTGTCGGTGGGGTCTATGGGGTCAGAGCCTACCCCAGTGGCGAAGGCTACGGCGATCAGGGGGTTCTTGCCCAGATCGAACTGCGCTACCGCATCAAGCAACTCAGCCCCTACCTGTTCTATGACGCAGGTCATGTGCGCATCAACAAACATGAGGATGGTTCCGACAACCATCGCCGTAGAGACGGCGGAGGTATGGGTGTGCGAGTTAGCTACAAAAAGTTCACCACCGACATCGCCGTCGCCTGGCGTACCCGAGGTGGTGAGCCGCTGTCCGATAGCAAAGATCGTGATCCGCGGATTTGGGCGACACTGGGGTATAGCTTCTAATTGATGAAACGCTAACACCCTGACATTTTTCGGGGCGGTGTTAAATGCACCGCCCTTGTTCTGACAACATCAAGGAGAAATTCCATGCATATTTTTACCGATGGCTTTACCAGCGTATCTTTGGCCAATGGCAACCTGCGGATCAAACTGGCGCAGAACGGTCCTGACAATGAGCCGGTTGAGGTAGCGACATTGATTGTCCCGGCCGGTACGGCGCCAAACTTTGTCAACGGATTGGCCAATGCTTTGACTCAGTTGGAAGAGCAAATAAAGTCAAAACAACAGGAAACGGCACCAGAGACGACAAACTAATCTGTTTCGCCGTAGCTGCTTCAGTTGACTGAGCTAAGGTGAAGCGCAAAAGGTTTCCATAGTTCACCCTCGTAGAATAAGTAACGCTCTCAATCTCAAAACCGAGAGCGTTTCTTATTTATCACCATCACCAACACACCCCACAGCCCAACCCGGTACCCGCCAGGCTCTTGATTTGCCGGAATCCGTTCTTGGGTTATCTGGGATTTATAACACACTACAGTCTCAGGTTTTGGGGCTGGGTTGGATCGGAAGAGGTGGCCCAATATTGATTACGGTGAATGTTCGTCTCGATCTGCGGTTAATCTACAAGCCTACAACTTACCTCTCTTTTTTCCTGCAGGGGCAGGCGATAAATCATTTCCTCTTAGGGATAGAGCCGGGACTTTATAACCGTCGTACCAGCCATTTGTTTAATAATCCTTTTGGCTACCTTGGGTGTGGGGTTGGGGTCTCGTTTTAATTTACCCACGTCCGGCATCGACAAAAAATAGTATCTCTGCCCGCTTTGACCATCTGAGCATCCTATGTTCATACTTAAACCATGACGCACTCATGACGCACTTGGTCACAAAAAATTACATATAGTCACCACAATTCACAAAAAAGGTAATAGCTTAACACTCTGAAATGTTTACGGTTATTTGTTTTTACTTGTTGTAGTGAGTGGTCAGGCAAAGACTCGAAATCTGTTGTACCGCAAGGTACCGTGGGTTCGAATCCCACCCCCTCCGCCAGTAAAGACAAGGGCTTAGCCAGGGATGCCTAGGCCCTTTGTTTTTGTCCTGGTCAGCTTTTGCTACCGTGTCGATTAAAGGCGGTCACTTTTCACCCCCTGCCTAACAATATGCAGTTCCCAGTGCGCGCCGGTGAATGCATGACGCTCAAAATGATTGAAATTATGTTTTTAACTGGGTAGTATGTCGACAGCTATTCGACTTACTCTGTCAAAAAACCTACTTTCAGTAATGACCATGACTGAGAACCTGCGCCAAGTCATACCTTTTGAGGAGTTCGACTACCAGGCCCTGATGGGGGCGCTGGCGGACTATGCTCGACCTCGGGACAAGGTGACCGACTTGTTGGCCAAGGGGGTCATCGTCCGGGTAAAAAAGGGCTTGTACATCTTCGGGGAGAAATGGCGCCGCCAACCCTACTCGCGGGAGATCCTCGCCAATCTCCTTTATGGCCCCTCCTGCGTGTCTCTCGACTACGCCCTGCACTACCATGGCCTGATCCCTGAACGGGTCGAGGCGATCACCTCTGTGACGCCCAAGCGCGCCAACAGCTTTGCCACTCCCGTCGGGCTGTTTCTCTACAGCAACGTCCCGGAGGCCGGCTTTGCCGTCGGCCTTGGGCGAGTCGAGCTGGAGGAGGGCCGGGCCTTCCTGCTCGCCGCCCCGGAAAAGGCCCTGGCCGACAAGCTTCGGCAGGGGCGGGGTCTGGGGCTGAGAACCCAAAAGGAGTGCCTGGGGTATCTGGTGGAGGACCTGCGGATCGACGAGGCGGCACTGCGCGATCTCGATGCCGGGCTGCTCGATGAACTCTCCCAGGCTTACCGCTCCCCGCGGGTCGCCCTGCTGGCCGGCTTGACGCGGCGTCTGGCCCGGAGGCAAGGATAAGCCATGCGCGAAGCCGTCGCCCAGATGTTCGCCAAATACCACTGCCAGCGGGTGGAAGACACCACCCGGGCCCTGCGGGAGATCCTTCAGGAGCATGCGCCAGAGCGGCCACTGGGAAGGAGCGAAGAACCTCGGCTTCGATGACTTCCAGGCTCTGATCGCCGAGGCCATCGGCCGCCTCGATGTCGATCAGGCGCGCAGAGAGGTCCTGCCGTTCGTCCGGAACCCGGAAGCGCTTGCCGTCTGGTCAAGGGAGTTCTTCCTTGATGTGGCCCGGCGGATTCGGTGCGTGTAGGCAAGGTGCCGGGGTGTTGAACCGAGCTCCTGCGCCACTGGAGGCCCCACTTTATTTCTCTCAGCGAGATGCTTTACAGACCATACCCTTTCGTGTATTCTACCCAACCTGCGGAGAGGTGACCGAGCGGCCGAAGGTGCACGACTGGAAATCGTGTGTACCGAAAGGTACCGGGGGTTCAAATCCCCCCCTCTCCGCCAGATTTTTTCTTGCCCGCGCCTGACCGACAGGCTTTGCCGTCAGAAGTGACAGCCGGGTCCCGCGCAACGGACGGTCGTGAACCCCGTCAGGCCCGGAAGGGAGCAGCGGTGACGACCTCAGCCGTGTGCCGCGGGGGTGCCTGGCTGTCACTTGTGCCGGCAAGTCCGGCCGGTTCCTCCCGTTCCCCACGAACTGTCGCGGAGACCCTGACGCTGCATGTCCTACCTGGTTCTCGCCCGTAAATACCGCCCCCAGAGCTTTGCCGACCTGATTGGCCAGGAGCATGTCAGCCAGACGCTGGCCAACGCCATTGCTACCGGCCGGGTGCATCACGCCTTCCTGTTCACTGGCGCCCGCGGCGTCGGCAAAACTTCGGCCGCCCGGATCCTGGCCAAGGCCCTCAACTGCGAACAGGGGTTGAGCTCCGAGCCGTGCAATGTCTGCTCCTCCTGCCTGGAGATCGCCGCCGGTCAGGGGCAGGATGTCTTCGAGATCGACGGCGCTTCCAACACCGGGGTCGACGACGTCCGGGATCTGCGGGAGAACATCCGCTACCTGCCGGCGCGCTCGCGCACCAAGATCTTCATCATCGATGAAGTGCACATGCTCTCCATCAACGCCTTCAATGCCTTGCTGAAGACACTGGAAGAGCCGCCTGCCCACGCCAAATTCATTTTTGCCACCACCGAGCCGCACAAGATTCCGATCACCATCCTGTCGCGCTGCCAGCGCTTCGATTTTCGCAAGATCGCCCTGCCACGGATCGCCGCCCGCCTGCGGCAGATCGTCGATCTGGAGGCGATCGCCGTCTCCGACCGAGCCTTGGGGCTGATCGCCCGCCGGGGCGAAGGGAGCATGCGCGACGCCCTTTCCACCCTGGACCAAGTGATCGCCTTTTGCGGCGAGGCAGTCGCCGACGAAGATGTGCAGACGCTGCTCGGCATGGTCGATCGTCGCCTGCTCCTCGACACCACCGAGGGGGTTCTCGCACGCGACAGCCGCCGGGCCCTGGAGGCGGTGCGCCGGGTCGATGACCTAGGGCACTCTTTCCGGTCGTTCACCCAGGAGCTGGTGGAGGTCTTTCGCGCTTTGGTGCTGCTCAAGGTCGGGGCGGAGCCGGGTGAACTGCTGGTCACCACCCCCGAGGAGGAGCAGGAGTTTCGGACCTTGGCGGCCGAGGTCTCGCTGGAGGATCTGCAGCGGATGCTCACCTTGCTGATGCGCGGCGAGGTCGAACTGGCCACCTCCTCCTATCCCCGCCTGACGCTGGAGATGACCCTGGTGCGGTTGGCCAATTTGCCGCCGGCCCGGGAAGTGGCCGCGTTGGTGCGCAAACTGGAAGATCTGGAGCGGCGCCTGGTGAGCGGGGGGGTGCCGGAAGCGGTGGCCAAGCCGCCGACCGTAGTCCACCCTGGGGGGGCGCCGCCAAAAAAGGGTGAAGCCCCACCACCGCCGGCCTCAGGGCAGGGGGACTGGCAGGGGCTGGTGGCGCATATCCGCAACGGCCGGCCCCTGATCGCTTCTCTGCTCGAGCACGGAAGCCTGCTCGCCCTGGAGCTCCCCCGCCTCGAAATCGGCTTTCCGGCCGCCTCTTTCCATCTGGAACATATCAAGGAGGCGGCCGCCCAGGCGACTCTCAAAGAGCTGGCTGAAGCCTATTTCGGCCAGCCGGTGAACATCAAGGTGGTCGCCGTGGAAGGGGGGGCTGGTGGCCGGCCCCCATCGCTGTTGGAAGAACGTCGGGTCCAGGAGAGCGACCGGCAGCGGCGGTTGCGGGAAGATGCCCTGGCCCACCCGATGATCAAAGCGGCGCAGGAGATCTTCGGCGGCGAGGTACTGGAGATTAGGCCGATTGATAAGGGCTTCGTTTAAAAGTCGAAACGATGAGTGAAGGGCAATGCCGCCCGTGAACCCTCCTGCAAGTTACATAGCACTCCACTTCATTACGCTTTTTGAAAGGAGATCATAGATGTCAAAAGGACTCGGCAACATTGTCAAGCAAGCGCAGATGATGCAGCAGAAGATGGCCAAGATGCAGCAGGAGCTGGAAAGCCGGGAGATGGAAGCCTCTGCCGGCGGCGGGATGGTCACCGCCGTGGTCAATGGCAAACAGAAGCTGGTCTCCCTGCGCATCGACCCGAGTGCGGTCGACCCCCAGGATGTCGAGATGCTGCAGGACCTGGTGGTCGCCGCCGTCAATGAAGCGGTGAAAAAAAGCCAGGACATGGTGCAGGAAGAGATGGGGAAAGTCACCGGCGGCTTCAATCTCCCGGGGATGTTCTAACTCTCAAGTGTTGATTCGCGGGATGAAATCATGGTACAAACTGGTCAGACCACTTTCGTCGATTTAAAGAAAACGGGAACTTTTTTTGACCAGCCTAAAATAAATAAAACGTCTTTCTAAACACTTGGATTTTTTGAAAATTCCATGTTAGACTCCGTCCCGTCCTTCACCCGGCTAGTCGTCGAACTGGCCAAGTTTCCCGGTATCGGGCAGAAGACCGCGACCCGACTGGCCTTTTTTTTGCTGCGCCAGCCCGCTGCCGAGGCCGAGGCGCTGGCGGCGGCCATCCGCGAGCTCAAGGAACGGATCGGTTTCTGCTCGGTCTGCTTCCACGTTACCGAGAGCGACCCTTGTCCCCTCTGTCTCGATCCGGGGCGGGACGAGAGTCTGCTCTGTGTCGTGGAGGAGCCGCAGGATCTGGTCGCCATCGAGCGCAGCCGCTCCTTTCAGGGGCGCTATCATGTGCTGCACGGAGCTCTCTCGCCCCTCGACGGTATCGGTCCCGAAGAGCTGCGGGTGGCCGAATTGCTGACCCGGCTGCGCCCGGGGAAGGTCCAGGAGGTTCTGGTGGCCACCAACTTCTCCGTCGAAGGAGAAGCGACCGCCCTCTATCTGGCCCGGCTGATCCGCCCTCTGGGGATTCGGGTGACCCGGCCGGCGCACGGCATACCACTCGGGAGCGATCTGGAATTCATCGACGAGGCGACGGTGAACCGGGCGGTGGAAGGGCGTCGGGATTTCTGAAGACGAGTTGTACTTTCTTTGCGGGTTAGTATACTAAAACAGCTTTTTTTCTCATGCAGACTACCCCGCTTTTTCCTCTGCAGCATCGTCCCAAGCAAAGTTTGGCCCCGTTTCCACCGGCGAAGAGTACCCCGGATGCAGCGTCCCATTTCGCCGAAGAGTCCGTTTAATTATCGGTAAAGGAGAGATGCATGTCGCGCAAGATGGTAACCATTGACGGCAACACCGCAGCGGCGCACGTGGCGCACGCCACCAACGAGGTCATTGCGATTTATCCGATCACCCCGTCTTCAGTAATGGGGGAGATTTCCGACGCCAAAAGCGCCGTCGGCCAGAAGAACATCTGGGGGACGGTCCCCACCGTAGTCGAAATGCAGTCGGAAGGGGGAGCGGCTGGCGCCGTGCATGGGGCTTTGCAGACCGGGGCGCTGACCACCACCTTTACCGCCTCTCAGGGGCTGCTGCTGATGATCCCCAACATGTTCAAGATCGCCGGTGAATTGACCCCGACGGTCTTTCATGTTTCCGCCCGGGCCATTGCCGCCCAGGCGCTGTCGATCTTCGGCGACCACTCGGACGTCATGGCTTGCCGCTCCACCGGCTGGGCCCTGCTCGCTTCCAACAACGTCCAGGAGGTGATGGATTTCGCCCTGATCGCGCAGGCCGCCACCCTCGAGTCCCGGATCCCCTTCCTGCACTTCTTCGACGGCTTCCGCACCTCCCACGAAGTGCAGAAGGTGGAAGAGCTCACCTTTGACGACATGCGCTCGATGATCGATGACGAGCTGGTCCGCGCCCATCGGGGCCGGGCCCTCTCCCCCGATCACCCGGTGCTGCGCGGCTCCGCTCAGAACCCGGACGTCTATTTCCAGGGGCGCGAGACGGTCAACTCCTTCTACGACAAGGTCCCCGCCATCGTGCAGGGGGCGATGGACAAGTTCGCCAAGCTGACCGGCCGCCAGTACAACCTGTTCGACTACGTCGGCGCCGCCGATGCCGAGCGGGTGGTGGTGATGATGGGTTCGGCCGCCGACACCGTCCATGAGCTGATCGAGTACATGGTCGCCCAGGGGGAGAAGGTCGGTCTGCTCAAGGTCCGCCTGTTCCTCCCCCTCGATGTCGCCGCCTTTGCCAAGGCCATGCCGGCGACCGTCAAGTCGATCGCCGTGCTCGACCGCACCAAGGAGCCCGGCTCCCTCGGCGAGCCGCTCTACCACAACGTGCGCACCGCCATCGGCGAGGCGATGGCCGACGGCCTGGTCTCCTATGCCGGGTACCCGAAGATCGTCGGCGGCCGCTATGGCCTCGGCTCCTACGAGTTCACGCCGGGGATGGCCCAGGCGGTCTTCGCCAACCTGGCCCAGGCCAAGCCGAAGAACCATTTCGCCGTCGGTATCCAGGACGACGTCGCCGGCACCAGCCTGCCGTTTGACGCCGGATTCAAGGTGCCGGCCGAGAAGATCTATTCGGCTCTCTTCTACGGTCTCGGTTCCGACGGGACCGTCGGCGCCAACAAGAACTCGATCAAGATCATCGGCGAGACGACCGACAACGAAGTCCAGGCCTACTTCGTCTATGACTCCAAGAAGGCTGGCACTGTCACCACCAGCCATCTGCGCTTCGGCCAGCAGGTGATCCGCTCGCCGTACCTGATCGACAGCGCCGATTTCCTCGCCTGCCACAACTTCTCCTTCCTGGAGAAGTACGACATGCTCTCCCGAGTCAAGAAGGGGGGGACCTTCCTCCTCAACTGCCCCTTCGGCCAGGAGGAAGTCTGGGCCTTTCTGCCGCGCGAGGTGCAGCAGACGATCGTCGACAAGCAGCTGCGCTTCTACGTCATCGACGGGGTGCGGCTGGGGAACGAACTCGGCCTCGGCCCCCGCATCAATGTCATCATGCAGACCGCTTTCTTCAAGATCTCCAACATCATCCCTCTCGACCTGGCGGTGAGTGAAATCCGCGATGCCATCGTCAAGAGCTACGGCAAGGCAGGCGAGAAGGTGGTGGCGATGAACAACCAGGCGGTCGATGCCGGCCTGGAGAACGTCTTCGAGGTGGCGGTACCGAAGAATATCGACAGCGCCATCCGGATGAAGACCGGCCTCGGTCAGGAGGTTCCCACCTTCGTGCGCAACACCCTCGGGCCGATCCTCGATGGCAAGGGGGAACAACTCCCGGTCTCCGCCATGCCGGCCGATGGCACCTTCCCCACCGGCACCGCCAAGTTCGAAAAGCGCAACATCGCCATCGACATCCCGGTATGGGATCCGGAAATCTGCATCCAGTGCGGCATCTGCTCCTTTGTCTGCCCGCACACCACCATCCGGATGAAGGTCGCCGCTCCCGAGCTGCTCAAGGACGCGCCGGCAACCTTCAAGTCGACGCCGGCCAAAGGCAAAGAGCTGGCCGGCAACAGCTTCATGCTGCAGGTGGCGCCGGAGGACTGTACCGGTTGCGGCGCCTGCGTCCACAACTGCCCGGCCAAGAGCAAGGAAGATCCGACCCACAAGGCGATCAACATGCAGTTCCAGGCCCCCCTGCGCGAGCAGGAGGCGGCCAACTGGGACTTCTTTCTCCAGCTTCCCAATACCGACCCGGCCCTCTTCAATCGGGCCACCCTCAAGGGGAGCCAGTTCCTGGAGCCGATGTTCGAATTCTCCGGCGCTTGCGCCGGCTGCGGCGAGACGCCGTTCCTGAAGCTGGCCAGCCAGCTGTTCGGCGACCGGATGGTGATCGCCAATGCCACCGGCTGTACCTCCATCTACGGCGGCAATCTGCCGACCACCCCCTGGACCACCCGCAAGGATGGGCTGGGGCCCGCCTGGAGCAACTCGCTGTTTGAGGACAATGCCGAGTTCGGCTTCGGCTTCCGTCTGACCTTTGACAAGTTCCAGGAGTACGCCCTGGAGATGCTCGAGCGCATCCCGGCCGGCCATCTCGATCGCGTCGCCGGCCTGAAGGAGCTGATCGCGCAGATCAAGGGGGCCGACCAGAGCAATCAGGAAGGGGTCGAGGCGCAGCGTCAGCGGGTCAACCAGCTCAAGGAAGGACTCCAGGGGTGCCCCGATGCCGAAGCCAAGAACCTGCTGTCGGTGGCGGATTACCTGGTCAACAAGTCGGTCTGGATCGTCGGTGGCGACGGCTGGGCCTACGACATCGGCTACGGCGGCCTCGATCATGTCCTCGCCTCGGGCAAAAACGTCAACGTTCTGGTCCTTGACACCGAAGTCTACTCCAACACCGGTGGCCAGGCTTCCAAGGCGACCCCCCTCGGCGCCGTCGCCCAGTTTGCCGCCGGCGGCAAGCAGATGCCGAAAAAAGATCTGGGGATGATCGCCATGACCTACGGCAACATCTATGTGGCCAAAGTGGCGATGTCCAACCCGGGGCAGGTGGTCAAGGCGATGCTCGAAGCCGACAGCTACGACGGACCGTCGCTGATCATCGCCTACAGCCACTGCATCGCCCACGGCATCGACATGGCCTCTGGCGTCGACGGCTGCAAAGAGGCGGTCAACTCCGGCCACTGGCCGCTGTTCCGCTACGACCCACGACAGGCGGAACAAGGGAAGAACCCGCTGCAGCTCGACAGCAAGGAGCCGACCATCTCCTTCGAGGACTATGCTGGGCGGCAAAACCGCTACCGGGTGCTGCAGAAGGCCAATCCGGCCGAGGCGGGCCGGCTGATGAAGGAAGCCAACCGGATCACCGCCAACCGCTTCGACCTCTACAAGAAGCTGGCTGAAATGCAGGCCGACTGCGGCAAGAAGTCGTAAGCCGCCAATCTGGTCCTGAGAATGAAACTCCCGGCGGGGTGCCCGCCGGGAGTTTTTTTATAGCCCGCGGCGGCGGCCGCCGACTTCCGGAAAAAGCCTTGAAAGATTCAGATCTTTAATGCTATAAAGGCGACTGATGTGAACCCTTCTAGGAGTTTCGCGGATGTACGGGTCCCAATCTTCCTTCGTCATGTACGATGAGGAGTTCAAGCGCATAAAGGTGGTGATCGAGAAGTTGCTGCGGGAGTCGAACTCCAAGGTCATCTTTCTGGTCGACAAAAACGGCCAGCTGATTGCCGCCACCGGGGCCACCGAGCACCTTGATACCACCAGCCTCGCCTCCCTCACCGCCGGAAACATCGCCGCTACCGGCGGCCTCGCCAAACTCATTGGTGAAAAAGAGTTTTCCATCCTCTTCCATGAAGGGGAGAAAGACAACCTGCACATCTCCATCGTTGCCGGGCGAGTGATCCTGGTGGTGATTTTTGACAACCGCTCCTCCCTCGGCCTGGTTCGCCTGCGGGTGAAGAAGGGGAGCGATGAGCTGGCGCAGATTTTTCAGGACCTGGGGAAAAAAGCCGAAGAGATGGAGAAGGGGGGCTTTCAGAGCCCTTTCGCCGAAATCACCGACGACGACATCGACAATCTGTTCAGCTGACGAGGTACCATGTCTTTCATCAACTACGCCTCGCGCGAAATCAATTGCAAGATCGTCTATTATGGCCCCGGGCTGTGCGGCAAGACGACCAACCTGCAGTATATCTACCAGAAGACCGCCCCCGAGGCGAAGGGGAAGATGATCTCTCTGGCCACCGAGACCGAGCGGACCTTGTTCTTCGATTTTCTCCCCCTGGCCCTAGGGGAGATCCGCGGCTTCAAGACCCGGTTTCATCTCTACACCGTCCCCGGCCAGGTCTTCTACGATGCCTCCCGCAAACTGATTCTCAAGGGGGTGGACGGGGTTGTCTTTGTCGCCGACTCCCAGGAAGAGCGCCTCGACGCCAACATCGAGAGCCTGGAGAATCTCAAGGTCAACCTGGAAGAGCAGGGGTACCAGCTGGAGAAGCTCCCTTTCGTCATCCAGTACAACAAGCGCGACCTGCCGAACGTCACTTCGGTGGAGGAGCTGCGCCAGCTGACCAATCCCGACGCGGTGCCGGAGTTCGAGGCCTGCGCCACCACGGGCGAAGGGGTTTTCGAAACCCTCAAGGCCGTGGCGAAGCTGATTCTCATCGATCTGAAAAAAGGCGGCCGTTAGCCCCCTTTGAGCAGAAAGCATAAAGGCCCGCAGGAGAGATCCGGCGGGCCTTTTTGTTTGGGTTCAAAGGGAAGAGCCGGGGGGGAGTCGCAGCGGTCCATGCAGGAATCTCTCCCCCTGCGGGCTGGTGGCGCGACTGACGGAGAAGAGCAGGGTGGAGGCGCTTTCTACCACCATGGCGCTTCGGCGTCCGCGCAGCTCGACCCCCGCCAGATCGAGGCGGCTGCCGGCCACCGACAAAGCGGTCTCCCCTTCGACCTGCAGACCGGTGGCGGCCACCACCGAGTCGACCACCCGCAGCACGACCCCGTCCCCCGCCAGCCGCCCCTGATCGATGCTGACCCG
>JACZKF010000097.1 GCA_014860175.1 Desulfuromonadales bacterium
TCGGCCGGAGCGCTCTGTTCCTGATCCGGCAGCAAAACGCCAGCGGCTGGCGCGGTTCGGCCGGCGGGCGGCCGATGGCCGATTTTGCCCAGCTGCGCATCCCCTTGAGCGAACCTTCGGTATTCAAAACCGTGACCGAGACCCGCAGTTGGCACCTCGGCCCCCTGCCGCGCACCCCTTTCAACTCCCAGTTCCTGCAGGAGCTGGGGGGAGAGGTGCCGGCGACGGTGCTGCTGATGCCGCTCTTGATGATGGGGCGGGTGATCGCTATTCTTTATGTCGACGGCCCTGCCAGCGCCCTGCAGGACCACCTGCATGCGTTGCAGAAACTTACCGCCAAGATGGTCATGGCCTTCGAGGTGCTGATCCTGAAGAACAAGATCGCCATGCTCTAACCGGCAGGAAAACACTGGAAAAAGCGAGGAGAAGCCGATGCGAATCGTGATCTTGAGCCTACTTGCCGGCCTGTTGCTGACCAGTTGCACCCTGGCTGCCGGCGGCGACCCGCCGCCCAAGGCAGACCGGGACCATCTCATTTCCTTCGCCGGCACCGTCACCTATATCCCCCTGGAGGGGGGGTTTTTTGGCCTCGTGGCCGAGGACGGCAGCCGTTATGACCCTCTTCAGTTGCCGGAGGCTTTCCGCCACGACGGGCTGGCGGTGCAGGTGACGGCCCGCCGTCTCGAGGGGATGGTCGGCTTTCACATGTGGGGGCAAAAAATAGAAATCGTCGACATTCTCCGGCGTTAAACCGGTACTCGGCATCAACCAGGCTCCACCTGCTGTACTGATCGTCTTCAGTCCTCCTGGGCTGTTTTTACTGCCATGAAGGGAATTAAAATGAACATGCCCGACAGGAATGAAATTGCCCCCAAACCGAAGCGGAAAAGCCTGGTCGACCTGTCCAAAGAAGGACACCGGCTGCTCAAGGCCAACCAGTATGAAGAAGCCCGGGCGGTCTTTGCCGAAGCGCTCATTCTTGACCCGAGCAACCCTTATATCCTCACCGGCATGGGCGACGTATTGCGGGCCCAGAAGAAACTGGCCACCGCCGAAGACTGCTACCGCCAGGTGCTCGACCGGGAGCCTGACAACCCCTTTGCCCTGCGGGGGCTGGGCGACACCTTCCGGGACCGGGAACAATTCGACCGGGCGCTGGTGATGTGGGAGCGTTACCTGCGGGTGCGACCGGACGACATCTACGTTCTGACCCGGATTGCCGACGCTTCCAAGATGCTCGGCCGCTTCGAGACAGCCGAATCGGTCTACCGCAAAATCCTCGCCTTGCGCCCTGCCGACCGCTATTCGCTGATGGGGCTGGCCGACCTCTATCACAAGTTCGGCCGGGAGAGCCAGGCGATCGAAAATTACGAAAAGGTTCTCGCCTACGATCCCCGGATGATCAACATCCTGACCATTCTCGGCAACCTCTACCGGCGCCGCGGCGACCTCGACCGGGCCAAGGGGTGCTACGATCGCGTCCTGCAACAGGACAGCAACAACCCGTATGCCCTCTATGGACTGGGAGAGATCTGCCGCTGGCAACGCGACTACCGGGGGGCCATCGCCCTCTGGGAACAGATCCTGGAGCACAGCGAAGGGACCATCGGCATGCTGTCGCGGTTGGGAGATGCTTACCGCAATCTGGACGAACTGGCGACCGCCGAACGGATCTACCGGCAGATCCTCGATCAGGGGTACGACCGATATGCCTTGCTCGGGCTCTCCAAACTGCGCTTCCAGCAAGACAGATTTCCCGAGGCGCTCGCCCTGTTCGAAGATTTTCTGCGGCGCGAAGGGGAAGAGCTGCGGGTGACGGAGGAGCTGCAACGGTTAATCGACCAGCTCAGAAGTGACGGGATGGTTCCGGCGCAGTTACTGGAGCTGCTGGAACGATACAAGCAGGACTGACCGGCCGGGTCGGAGCCGATGAACTATCTCGTCCATCTTCACCTCTCCGAACC
>JACZKF010000098.1 GCA_014860175.1 Desulfuromonadales bacterium
CCCGACAGCAGTGCCTTGGCAATGATCTCAGGGCCGATGCCGGTCGGGTCCCCCATGGTCAGCAGCAACGGTTTCATCGGTGCGGCTCCGTCAGCGAAGCAGCTGGCTGCCAGGTCGCCAGCAGTTTCTCCACCTGACGCCGTTCTCTGGCCCCGAAGGGGCCGGTGGCTGCCAGCTTGAGCTGGGCCGGGACAAACAGCTGACGGGCGGTGTGCCACAGCTCCTGCGGGGTGACCGCCAGCGCCTCCTGCCGATCCTGATCCACCGTCCGCAAAAAGCCGACCGCCTCCCCCCAGCCGTAACGCCCCGCCATTTCGTCGGTGTGGTCGCGGCTGAAATCGAGGTCGAAGAGGAAGTTGCGCACCACCCGGGCCAGCTCCGCCTCGCCGGCCGGATGGCGATGCAGTTCACTGAAGATCGCCAGCACTTCCCGCACCGCCGGCACCAGGTTCTCCCGGGCCACCGCCAGATCGACGCTGAACACCCCGGTGTCGGCCAGCAGGGCGAGATTGGCCTCCACACTGTAGGTCAGCCCGAGCTTCTCCCGCAGCTGCAGCATCAGCCGCGAGGCGCCCCCCCCGGACAGCAGCCGGCGCAGCAGCCGCAGGGAGATGCTGCCGACGGCCGCCCGCCCTGGCAGGCGAAAGGCAAACTGCAGGCTGACCTGGGAATCCGAATCGCGCTTCCAGACCGCTTCCGGAGCGCTCTCGACGGCGGCCGGAGCAGGGAGACAGGCGGGAGGCCCCCCCCCCTGCCAGTCACCGAAGGCGGCGGTGACCGCCGTCACCACCTCGGCCCGGCGAACCGGGCCGGCCACGGCAACCACCGTCGCCAGCGGCGTGTAGTAGCTTTGATGGTGCTGGCGCAGCTCGGCCTCGCCGATGCGGGAGATCGATTCGCGAGTGCCGATGGTCGGCAGGCTCAAGGCGTGACCGGGCCAGAGCAGGCGGGCGATGAGATTGTCGGGGCTGATCTCCTCCCCCTTCTCATTGAGATCCTCCAGCGCCTCCTCGAGAATGATCCGCCGCTCGGTCTCCAGCTCCCGCAGCAGCGGCCGGCGCAGCATCGAGGCGAACAGCGAGGCGCCGGTGGCCAGCTCCTGGGGGTGCAGGCGGGAATGGTAGCAGGTGGTTTCCGGATCGGTGGAGGCGTTGACGGCGCCGCCGATCGCCTCGAAGGCCTGCTCCAGCTCGAGACTGGAGGGGTGCTCGGCGGTCCCCCGAAACAGCATGTGCTCGAGAAAGTGCGAGATGCCGGCAAACTCAGGCGTCTCATGGCGGCCGCCGACACCGACGTAGCACATCATCTCGGCGCTGTGCAGGTGCGGCATCTCGACGGTGATCAGCCGCAGCCCGTTGGGGAGGATGTCACGAAAGTATTCACCACAAGCGGCATTCATTCGGCGGAGAGATCCTCATCGATGGTGGGTGGCCGGGAGTAGATAATGTCCCGCCCCCCTCGGGGGCGGCGGCCGATGCGTACCAGCAGCAGCAGGTGGACCAGGAAGGCGGTAAGCAGCAGGAAGGTCACCCAGCCGGGGAGCCCCCCCAAAGACGCCTGGTCGAAGTAGTGTGACCAGGTGCTGGCCGGCAGCGGATGAATTTTGATCTTGAACAGCCAGCCGGCCGTCAGCAGCAGGAACAGGTAGATATAGTTGGCCAGCAGGCGACGCCCCATGGCGTAGGAGAAGTCCATCTTGTACTGAGGGTGGCGCAGGTCGGAGGCGAGCTCCGCCACCCAAAACGACCCCTCTTCCAGATCGACCCGGCCGGTGAGCACCCCGTAAATGAAGTTTTGATGCAGCAGCTTTACCCGGTATTCGTAGGCGTCGTAGAACCGGTAGCGGCGCGCCTCGACGAACAGCAGCACATAGACGATAGCGAAAGCAAAGAGAAACAGCGTGTGGTGGATCTCCGGATGGGCGAAGGAGAAGCCGAGAAAAGCCGCCGCCGCCCCCACCGCCCAGTTGGTGGTGAGATCGAGGCGGTCGCGCCAGGCCAGACTGCGGGTCACTTCCGCCCGGTAGTAGTGCGACAGGGCGGTGATGGTCTCGCCGCGGGTCAGCTTCTCACCGCTCTTGAACTCCTGGACCATGCGTCATCCTGCTCGAATTTACTTGCAACCATCGAAAATTGCCACTCCTGTCGTGCCAGCGGGCGATCCCCCCCTAGCGCAGAAGTTTGGCCGCTTCTTTGGCGTGATAGGTGATGATCAGGTCGGCCCCGGCCCGTTTCATGCCGATCAGGGTCTCCATCATCACCCGGTCGTGATCGATCCACCCCTGCTGGGCCGCCGCCTTGATCATCGAATACTCGCCGGAGACATTATAGGCGACCAGCGGCAGATCAAAGCGCTCGCGCAGGTCGCGCAGGATGTCGAGGTAGGCCAGGGCCGGCTTGACCATCAGGAAATCGGCGCACTCCTGCACATCGAGGGCCGCCTCGCGCAGCGCCTCGCGGCGATTGGCCGGGTCCATCTGGTACGAGCGCCGATCGCCGAACTGCGGCGTCGAGTCGGCGGCCTCGCGAAAGGGGCCGTAGTAGGCGCTGGCGTATTTGACCGCGTAGCTCATGATCGGCAGATGGCTGAAGCCGTTGGCGTCGAGCAGTTCGCGGATGGCGGCCACCCGCCCGTCCATCATGTCGGAAGGGGCAATGATGTCGGCCCCGGCCCGGGCGTGGGACAGCGCCTCCGCCGCCAGCAGTCGCAGCGTCTCGTCATTGTCGACATCGCCGTTGCGGATCACCCCGCAGTGGCCATGATCAGTATATTCGCACAGACAGACGTCGGTAATCACCGTCAGCTCCGGCACTTCCCGCTTCAGCACCTCGATGGTGCGCTGGATGATGCCGGTGTCGCTGTAGGCGTCCTGCCCCACCGGGTCTTTGGTCTCGGGGAGGCCAAAGAGAATCACCGCCGGAATTCCCAGCTCCCGCACCTCTTTCGCCTCGGTGACGATGTGCTCGATCGACTGCTGGTAGATCCCCGGCATCGAGCTGATCTCCTGGCGGACGCCGCTGCCGAAGGCGGAGAACATCGGATAGATCAGGTCGTCGATGCGCAGGTGGGTCTCCCGCACCATTTTGCGCATAGTTTCATTGCGACGCAGCCGCCGGGCACGGTATTCAGGGAAAAACATCATTGCCTCCGTGAAAGTAGTCTATCAGGGCTTGGGCCATCGCTTCCAGGGTGGTCTCCCGGGCCTCGGCGGCCACCGGCAGGCCGAGGCGGCGCAGGGTCCGTGAGGTCTGGGCGCCGATGGAGAGGAGAGGAGTCGCCGCCAGGCGCTGGAGATGGTCGGGACCGGCCAGGGCGACGAAGTTCTCGACGGTGGACGAGGAGGTGAAAGTCACCGCGTCGACCCCTTGGGCGAGGATTGCCTGCAGCTGTTCCCCCCCGCCGGGTGGCGGCACGGTACGGTAGAGGACCGGCACCGCCACGCGAGCGCCGGCCGCCGTCAGCTCCCGGCAGATGAGCTCGCGGGAGAGGGCCGCCCGGGGATAGAGCACCCGCTTCCCGGCCACCAGCGGCGCCAGCAGCTCGACCACCCCTTCGGCCTCGGTCTGGGTCGGCACCAGGTCGGGGCGGATCCCCTCGGCTTCGATGGCGCTCGCCGTTTTCGGCCCGACCGCCACCACCTGGAGCCGGTGCAGGTCTCGAGCATCGCCCCCTCTCTGGCGCAGCCGGCCGAAGAAGAGCTCGACCGCATTGGTCGAAGTCAGGATAAGAAAGTCGGTCTCCGGCAGCCGGTCGAGTTCGGCATCGACTTCCTGCCAATCCTCGGGCGGGACGATGGCGATCAGCGGGCAGGCGACCGCCTCCGCCCCCAGGCTCTGCAGCAGCGAGGTAAAGGCGCCGGCCTGCTCGGCGGTGCGGGTGACCAGAATTCGCCGGCCGAACAGCGGGCGCCGTTCGAACCAGGAGAGTCCGGAGCGCCGGGCGACCACCTCGCCGATGATGATGACCGCCGGCGGCCGCAGGCCGGCCTCCTGCGCCCGGGCCGCTATCTGCGCCAGGGGGGCGACCAGGGTCTGCTGCCGGCAGGTGGTGGCCCAGCGCACCACCGCCACCGGCGTCCCGGGGGGGCGTCCGTGGGCCAGCAGCCGGTCGGCAATCGCCGGCAGATTGGTCATCCCCATGTAGAAGACCAGGGTGCCGGCGTTGGCCAGACTGGGCCAGTTCAGCCCCGAGTCTTCCTTGGCCGGATCTTCGTGGCCGGTGACCAGGGTCAGGCTGGCGATGTCGCCGCGATGGGTCAGAGGGATGCCGGCGTAGGCGGCGGCCGCCAAGGCGGCAGTGACCCCGGGGACCACCTCAAAGGGGATGCCGGCGGTCTCCAGAAACTGCGCCTCCTCCCCGCCGCGACCGAAGACGAAAGGGTCACCCCCCTTCAGCCGAGCCACCACCTTCCCCTGGCCGGCATGCTCGGCCAGCAGGAGATGGATCTCTTCCTGGGGGCGGTAATGGCAGCCGCACTGCTTGCCGACATAAAGGTGCTCGGCCTGCGGCGCTTCGCCCAGCAGTTCGGGGTTGGCCAGGTGATCGTAGATCACCACCTGCGCCTGGCGCAGGCACTGCAGCCCGCGGACGGTGATCAGCCCGGGATCGCCGGGACCGGCGCCAATCAGATAGACAATCCCCTGTTTTCCGGCTTTTTGCATTGCTCTAACCACATAGGGGCACGGCGCACCGTGCCCCTACCCAACGTTGCGGGACGATCAGCCCCTACACTTCTTCTTTCTTCACATTGAAGGTCTCGTGCTGGTAGACCTCGTTGAGGATGGCCCCCGCCCCCTGAATCAGCAGATCGTCGGCCAGGGAGACGCCGGCCGCCTCGGCCTCGGCCACCGGACAGTCGATCTTCTTGCGCAGGAACCGGCTGCCGTCGACACTGGAGACCAGGCCGGTGAGGGTGAGGCGCTCGCCTTGCACTTGGCCAAAAGCGGCAATCGGCACCTGGCACCCCCCCTCCAGCCGGCGCAGGAAGGCGCGTTCGGCCTTGACCGCCCAGGCGGTGGCCGGGTGGTTGAAGAAGTCGATCATGGCATTGGTCTCGGTATCGGCCAGTCGGCTCTCCAGCCCCAGCGCCCCCTGGCCGATGGCCGGCAGGCAGATGTCGGTGGCCAGATACTCGCTCACCTGGCTGGCGAAGCCGAGGCGGTTCATGCCGGCGGCGGCCAGCACCACCGCGTCGAGATCGTCGTCGGTGAGTTTGCGGATGCGGGTCTCGACGTTGCCGCGGATGTCGAGCATCTGGAAATCGGGGCGCCGATGCAGCAGCTGGGCCTTGCGGCGCAAACTGGAGGTACCGATGCGCGCCCCTTGGGGCAGATCGAGGAAACTGCTGAAACCGGGCTTGAGGATCAGGATGTCCCGGGGGTCTTCCCGTTCGGTGATGCAGCGCAGGGCCAACCCGTCGGGAAAGAAGGTCGGGACGTCTTTCATCGAATGGACGGCGATGTCGATTTCGCCGCGCAGCATCGCCTCTTCGATCTCTTTGACGAACAGCCCCTTGCCGCCGACCATGGCCAGCGGGACATCGAGGATCTTGTCGCCCATGGTCTTGATTTTGACCAGGGTGACCTCCAGCCCCGGGTGGCGCTGTTCCAGCTCGGACTTGACCCAGTTCGCCTGCCATAAAGCCAGCTGACTGGCGCGGGTGCCGATGCGAAGGATTTTCTTGGCCATGCTGAGAATGCTCCTTTGTCGTGTGTTATTCCGTCGGGTCGAGATGATCGGCCTGGTCGGCGCCCGGCATCTGCAGATCAAAGAGAGTCCGCACCGCGTCGACATAGCCGTCGCTTTCGGTGCCGTTTTGCCCCCGTTTGAGGACGGTAATCGGATGGTGCAGAACTTTGTTGATGATCGCGGCGCTCATCGCCTCGACGGCCCGCCGTTCCTTCTCCTCCAGGTCCCGCCAGGAGGCAAAGGTCTTTTCCAGTTCGCCGCGGCGGATCTCCTCCAGCCGGCTGCGCAGGGCGACGATGGTCGGCACCACCTCCAGGTTCTCCAGCCAGCGATGGAACTGGCCGATCTCCTGATCGACGATGGCTTCGGCTTTTTTTGCCTCCTTCTGCCGCTCCTTGAGATTCGAATGCACCACTTCCTGCAGATCGTCGACGTCATACAGGTAGATGTTCGACAGGTCGTTCACCTTCGGGTCGATGTCGCGGGGGACCGCAATGTCGATCAGGAACATCGGCTTGTTCTTGCGCTGGCGCAGCACCTCTTCCATCTTTTTCGGGCCGAGAATGAAGGTGGGGGCGCCGGTGGAGGTGAGGACGATGTCGACCTGGTGCAGGTGCAGGGGGAAGTCTTCAAACTGCACCGCCCGGCCGGAGAACTCCTCGGCCAGTTTTACCGCCCGCTCGAAGGTGCGATTGGTCACCATGATCGAGGAGACGCCGTTGTTGAGAAAGTGCCGGGCGGCCAGCTCGCACATCTCCCCGGCGCCGATCAGCATGACCGTCTTCCCCTCCAGGGAGCCGAAGATCTTGCGCGCCAGTTCGACGGCGGCGAAAGAGACCGAGACGGCGTTACTGGCGATTTCGGTCTCGGTGCGCACCCGCTTGGCCACCGAAAAGGCCTTGTGCAGAAAGCGGTTGAGAATCAGGCCGACGGTCTTGTACTCGGTGGCGTAACTGTAGGCGGTCTTGATCTGACCGAGAATCTGCGGCTCACCGACCACCATCGAATCGAGGCTGGCCGCGACCCGAAAGACATGCCGGATCGCCTCTTCTCCCTTCAGATCGTACAGATGCGGTTCCAGCTCGGCCGGCGCCAGCTGGTGGTACTGGGCGAGGAACCGGCGCAGCTGGAGCATCCCTTCTTCCGGCTGGCGGGTGGTGGCATAGAGTTCGACGCGGTTGCAGGTGGAGACGATCATCGCCTCGATGATCGCCGGCAACGCCAGCAGCTCCCGCAAGGGGCGCTCCATGGCGGTGGGGGAGAACGCCACCCGTTCGCGTATTTCGACTGGGGTCGTCTTGTGACTCAACCCGACAACGATGATCTTCATAGGCTCAGGTCCAACCGCTAGGGGCCCTGCAGAGATTTGAAACTGTGCTCACCGGAGAGCAGTAAATTGACGCCGAGGAAGGTGAACAACAGGCAGACAAAGCCGACAATGGCGAAAATGGCCGCCCGCCGCCCGCGCCAGCCGACCGTCAGCCGGCCGTGCAGCAGCGCGGCATAGAGAAACCAGGTGATCAGCGCCCAGGTCTCCTTCGGATCCCAGCGCCAGTATCCTCCCCAGGCCGAATTGGCCCAGACCGCGCCGGTGATGATCCCCATGGTCATCAGCGGGAAACCGAAGCTCAGGCACTTGTAGTTGATGCTGTCGAGGGTCTCCAGAGAGGGGAGCCGATAGAACAGGCCGGAGAACTTCTTGCTCTTCAGCATCCGTTCCTGCAGCAGGTACATGATCCCGGCGATGAAGGCAACGGCGAAGACGGCGTTGCCAAGGAAGGCCAGAGTGACATGGACCGGGAACCACCAGCTCTGCAGCAGCGGGTTGATCTCGGGAGGGCCGGCCGGGGCGGCGCTGCTGCCGATCATCAGCACCAGAGCCAGGGGGCAGACGAAGGCGCCGAGAACGGTCAGCCGATAGCGCAGATCAAAGAGAAAATAGATGCCGACGATGGTCCAGGCGAAAAAAGAGAGCGACTCGTGCAGATTGGTCACCGGGGTGTGGCCGACCTCGACGAAGCGGGCCGCCAGCGTCGCGCAGTGCAGCGCAAAGCCGCCGATCAGCAGCCAGCGCGCCACCTTTCCGGACTGGTCGCGACGCGTGATGACGTCGAACAGATAGCAGGCGGTGGCGGCAAAATAGAAGAGCAGAGTGATCTTGAAGAGCACGAGGTTGATCATGTCTTCCCCTTCGGCAAGCAGATCCCAAGAGCGGCCAGGGTGCAGCCTTCCCCGCCGGCACCGGTCAACAGGCGATCGATTTCAGAAGTGGCGCCGGCAACCAGCAGCGGCAGGAGGCCGGCAGCCAGCAAAGAAGATAAAATCTTGCGATTGTACTCAGCCTCGGGCGGATCAGTCAATTTCTTTCGACGCAGGGCGGCGGCGATCTCGACCATGATCGCCCATTCGGGGCCGATGGCCTCGGCCAGCTGATCGCGCACCGCCGCCGCCAGGGCCGGGCTGCGCCCGGCGGTGGAGACCGCCACCGTCAGATCGCCGCGGCGGAACTGGGCCGGCAGGGAGAAATCGCCGCCGGCCGGGGCGCTGGCCAGGTCGATCGGAATGCGTTCCTGCCGGGCTTCGGCGAGGACGGCGGCGTCGGTCTGCGGATCGCCGGTGGCGGCAAAAGCGAGAAAGGCCCCGGCCAGATCGCCTGGCTGATACGGCCGAAGGCGGTGTTCCACCGCTGGCCACTCGCCTTCGAGGGGCTGCGGGCTGATCAGCCGCACCCGCCCTCCAGCCTGGGTCACGGCCAGAGCCTTGCGGCGGCCGACGGCGCCACTGCCGACCACCACGCACAGGCGTCCTTGGAGACGGAAGAAGACGGGAAAATCGGACATCAGGCGGCCGGATGCAAGGGTCGGCCAGGATTCGGGCTAAATGCCAAAGAGTTCCCCCTCGACCAGTTCGCACAACAGGTTGCCGAAAAACAGGGCCGCTTCCATGGCTCGGGGGACCGAGTCGGTGTCGAGGCAGAACAGAAAATCGGTCGGCTCGCCCGCCGGCTCCCCGCGCCCCGGCTGCAGCAGCGCCGTCGTGCAGCCGGCCTGACGGGCCGTCGCCAGCCCTTCTTCCAGGGCGACATCGTGCTGAAAGTCGGCGAAAGCCAGGACGACATCGGGCGCTTGCGCCACCACCCGCAACTGCCGGGCGAAAAACTGCCGTCCCAGCCCAGCCCGCTCGAGGGCGGTGGCGAGGGTCATGTCCTGGGAAAACGACAGCACCGGCAGCGGTGGCCGCTCCAGGGAGAGACGGTGGAGAAAATTGCTGGCGATCAGATTGGCGATCGCCCCCAGGGTTCCGTTGCCGAGCAGCAGCAGCCGTCCCCCCTGGTGGAAGGCCTCGACCACCTGGCTGGCGAAGCTCTCGAGGGTCTCGGTTTGCAGATGAAGGGTCGCCAGCAGGGCATTTTGCTCCTGCACCGCCCGGCTGATTTTTTCCGACAGCATGCCATTCAACCTTTACATTAAAGTAACCAAAATGATAGGACGCCAGACGGATACTGTCAAGGCACCGGCCACCGATGTCGAATTAAGATCTTGATTTTTTTTGTTCCTGTTCTATGCTTGACCAAAGTGAGACCTTTCTTTTTCATTCCATACGTGTCGAGGAGAACTGAAAATGGCGAGTGACAAGGTGGTGCAGCTTTCGGATGACAGCTTCGACCAGGAAGTGCTGAAGTCGTCAATTCCGGTGCTGGTCGACTTCTGGGCTTCCTGGTGCGCCCCCTGCAAGGCGATCAGTCCGGTGGTGGATGGGCTGGCGGATGAGTACGACGGCAAGGTGAAAGTGGCCAAGCTCAACGTCGATGAGAATCCGGCCACCCCCGGCCAGTACGGGGTACGTGGCATCCCGACCCTGATTCTGTTCAAAAATGGCAAAGTGGTCGATCAAGTGGTCGGCGCCGTCCCCAAAAACCAGCTTGAAGGGTTGATCAAGAAAGCCCTCTAGCGATCCCGGACAAACCAACGCAAACTGTCGCCCGACGGAGCAATTCGTCGGGTTTTTTCTTTTTCAGCAGCGGCGCTTAAGGGACGAGTTGGGGCAGCTCGGCTTCAACCTCCGCCCTCTCTGTCGGGGTGAGCGGCGCCTGGTTGAGG
>JACZKF010000099.1 GCA_014860175.1 Desulfuromonadales bacterium
GGCCAATTTTCTCCTTCGATCCGTTTTCATTCGCGCTACCTCCCCCCAGATTATACCGCCATTTAACGGTCATTCTCGGGGGTAAATGCCGCTAAAAAACCGGATTAACGATCGTTTTAGGTAGCTATTAGAATAGATAAATAAAATGTAAAATACCGGAACACATAGCCTTCCATGTTTAATTTGGTGTTTCTAATTTGAGGTGTGAAAATTGCATGTTTTTTATCCAGCTGTTCATCACTTTCTGTTCTACCACCACCATCTCACCGATCCGCGAGCCGGTCTCCTTGATCCGGGGCAGGGGCTTTCAACCTGCACAAGGGACCGAGCTCTCCCGCGACAACTTTCTTCGGAGGGAAGAAGGAGAAGGCGGTTCTTTGCTCAATTTCTGGCCCTCCTCCGGCCCCTGCCTGGCCACACCTTAAACACTTGAATGAAGAAGGAGATTGCACCCGATGCGTAGCATTCAAATGATCACTCCCGGATCATGGTTCAGGGGTCTCATTGCCCTTTTATGCCTGCTGTTTCTGGCGGCGCCGGCCTGGTCGGCCAAGCCCGCACCGCCGCCGACCGGCACCGGTACCTTGACCGGCAAGGTGACCATCGCCGGAACCAAGACGGCCATCGTCGGCGCCACGGTCAAGGCCGTCGGCACCGCCGGTACCTACACGGTCGTCACCAACAGCACGGGGACCTACACCATGGCCCCCCTTGCGGGCGATTACCAGGTGACCGCCTCGGCCACCGGCTACAACACCCTCACCTATTCGGCCACGGTGAAGGCCGGCCTCAAGACCGTTCTCAACTTCGCCCTGACCAAGTCGACGGTCACCGGCGGCACCCTCAACGGCACGGTGCGCAACACCGCCACCGGCGCGGCCATCGCCGGAGCTAAGGTCGCCACCAGCATCGGCGGCTACTCGGCCACCACCGACACCGCCGGCGCCTACTCCATGGCGGTCGCCGCCGGCTCCTACCAGCTCACCGCCAGCGCTACCGGCTTCCAGAGCGCCACCCTGGCCGCCTCCGTCGTTGCCGGCGCCACCACGACCACCGACTTCAACCTGCAGCCGCTCTCGACCACCCTGTCCATCACCAGCCTCAGCGCCACCCCCAGCACCCTGCTGGAGCGCGCCGCTTCGGCGGTCGCCCTGTCGGCCGTGATCCAGGGGACCCCCACCTCCTATACCTGGACTCAGGTGTCTGGACCGAAGGTGCCGCTGAACGCTGTTTCTGCCATCAGCGCCAGCGCCGACGTCAGCGCCCTGTCGGTGGCCGCCGAATGTCAACTCGTCTTCCGCCTTACCCTGACCGGCGCCAGCACTGTCACCAAGGATGTGGCGGTCCTGGTGCAACCCGCAGACATCTCCCCGGTCCTCGGCCCCAACGTCCAGATCGGCGGCTCCAGCACCGCCGTGGCCCGCGTTGTCTATAATGGGGCCGAGTGGGCTCTGTTCAATATCGCCACTCAGCTAAAAGCGACCCCCGTTGGGATGACCAAGGGGGACGTTTATGCCCTGACCCTCCCCGGCACTGTCTATGACCTCAAGACCGTCGGCTACAACGGTCGGGTGTACGCCCTGGCTGCCATTGGCGGTGCTGGCATTGCCATTGTCGATGTCACCACCCCTTCGGCGATGACCTTGGTCACCGTCGCCCCGGTCAACTACCTGCTGGAGAACGTCACCTTCACCGAAACCGGCGGCGCCATCCTCCCCGGCAACACCTTCTCCAGCCTCGCCTCCCCCATCGTCTGCGTGGAGACCGACGGCGTCAACGTGTATCTGGGCAACCTCGAGTACGGGATCCACAAAACCTCCCTGGCCAACCTCCGCGCCAACGTGCGCGAGGCCGACGGCACCCTGAAGATCGACCTGGAGGTCGCCACCGTCCAGTACGCCGGTGAACACGCCTGGGGCGGTCCCATCAGCCTCCGGCTGTTCGGCGGCAAGCTCTTCTCGGGGAT
>JACZKF010000100.1 GCA_014860175.1 Desulfuromonadales bacterium
CCGTCTTCCCGGTTCGGCCGAGGCGATCAGTCCGGCGGTGAGGGCGGCCGAATCGCCCATGATCAGCAGGAAGTAGACGGCCACCAAGGTGAACACCACGGCCATCGGCAGGGGAGCGCTGAAGCCGACCAGGCAGGCGAGGACGCCCGACCCCCCCATGACCGCCATCACCACCCGGCGCCGCCCCTGGCGCACCGCTGCCTCGTTGCCGAAGATGCTGGCCACCGGCCCCAGGAGGTTGATCCAGGCAGCCAGGGCGGCCGCCCCCAGCAGGGGGTGGGTATGGCCGGCGGTAAGCCCCAGGCTGAAGGCGAAGAAGGCGGGGAGCCAGGAACGCAGGCCGAACAGCTCCCAGCAGTGCGCGGCATAACCGAGAATATACCCCATTGCCGCCCGGTTGCGCATCACCGGCCGGAAGTCGAGGAGCGCCGTCGGTTTGATCTCGGCAGGCTGGGGTGTGAAGGGGGGGAGGCTGAAGAAGACCAGGGGGCCGGCAATCAAGGGACCGACGGCGGCGGCGGCAAAGGCCCAGCGCCACCCGGTGGCCTCCAGGGCACCGGCCAGTAGCAGAGAGGCGGTGGTGCCGAAACCGAAGGTGGAGGTGTAAAAAGCGATGCCCCGACTGGGCTGCGAGCCGTGGAAATGGTCGGTAAGCAGGCGCAGCCCCGGCATGTAGGTGCCAGCCAGGCCAGCCCCGACCATGGCCTGAAAAAGGAGGGCGGAGAAGATCCCTTGGGCCAAATAAGCGAAGCCTAGACTGCCAACCACGGCCAGCAGGGTGGCCAGCAGGTAGATGCGACGGCTGTCGATCCGGTCGGTCAGGCCGACCAGCACCGGCACGGCGGCCATGTAGCCGGCAAAAAAGGTGCCGCTTACCAGCCCCGCCTGGGAATTGGTGAGCCCCCATTCGGCCTGCAGTACCGGCAGCAGGGCCGGATAGGTGGCGAAACCGGTCATGCTCAGGATCTCGGCCGCGCACAGCAGCAAAACCAGGCGTACGGGGGTAAAGCGAGGTTTTGGTGAGGAGTTTGTCATGGCCGGATTAAAGTAGCGGCTGGAAGGGGGATTGTCAATGAAAGCTACGCCCGTTTGACAACAATTGGATCGGATATTTAATAAGATTCATAGATGCGATCGTTCTCTAGTCAGCACCAGGTGGGAGAAATCAGATGGGGGAAATCATTGATATTCGTTCCCGTCGGGGGCGAGGAGCGCCAGAGCGCGAGCGGCAAGACGGGGGGACCATTTTTCGGATTCGACTCTGCGGGGCGCAGCGTCAGGAGATCGAAGCTGCCGGTCGGGCCATCGGCCGTGCCTTTATCCTGGAGGGGTTCTACATCGCTTTTGAAAATTGGGAAGAGTCGCTGCTGCCGACCTGCACGTTGCGGGCAGGTCGAGAGGTGGTTACCGAGAGGGGGGGCGAGCGCTGCCCCGGCCTGGTGGTGGCCGCCGATAGCCGTACCCTCTCCCGTGCCACCCTGCGTGGCTGCAACCAGACGACGGTGCTGCTCGCCCATGGCGATCCCCGGGTGGAGCCGATGCGTGGGCTCGGCTTTGTCGGGACGGTGGTGCCGTTGCCAATAGCCGTTCTGCAGCTCGACCCCTTCGGTCTGGCCGCCGCCTGCGCCGGCGGGGCGGCCAGACTGCTCGGCGCTATTCGCTGGACGGCTCTGGAGCAGGGTCTGCGGGAGGAGTTTGCCGGCTTGGACCAGGCGGCCGTCAACCGACTGCTGGCCATGGCGCTGGAGGCCTTTGATCGGACCGCCCCTTGGGCAGGTCAGGTGACGGCGGTCAGGGAGGAGTTGGAGGAACTTCCCGGTGGTTGACCAGGGTGCTCAGGTCGGCCCCGCGGCGTTCCTGGGCAGGAGGGTGAGGAGCCGCACCCCGTGGTCAGGTCCGTTGTCCGCGGGGTGCGGTGGGCGGTTTCCCCCTCCGGCAATCACCGTCAGGTGACGACGGGTGCGCAGGGCAAGGGCCGCCTGGCACAGCGCCTCGGGGGAGGTGTGCCCTCGCCCTCTGGCCAGCAGCGCGCCGCTGCGAGGGTGAAGCAGAAGAAATTCATGCTCTCCGTCCGGCCCCACCCCCAGGTAGCGGCAGGCCGCTTCCAGGCGGGAGAGAACTTGCCAGGCTGCCGACATGCTGGTTAGCGGGTCGTCCGGATCGTTCCAGTCCCACAGCTTCGCTGCAACCAACCGTTTGCGCATTTCACTCTCCGTATTGATATTTTTTACCTTATCCGGTTTTTGACCCTCGTGAAAAAAGCCAGAGAAGATCCTGGCACAAAAAGGGTAAAAAATCGTCGATATGGATTACTATAGCCCTCCCATCATTTTCTTGCAAGCGCCTAATGTGCCCCTGGCCGGATCTCCGGGATATGGCGGGTTGTCGCCCGGGAAAGGGCGGTTCGAGAGGGGCGCAGGCGGCAGTTTTACCGGTAAATCATGCGAAAATATGAACGTAACGATTTTGGCATGTTATCTGCTCAATGGAAACCCAATGAATATTCACTTACAATTTAGATGAGGTTTCCAGCCGGGGGGAATCGGCCGCCATGAAAGCCAACCAGTCCGCCAAAAGCGCCAGACTTGCCATTCTTCAGGCCGAAATCGAGCAGCTGCGACAGGGAGAGCGGCAGGCCTTCGCCTATGTCCGAGAGAAGATCAACCAGATGCTGGCGGTTATTGACCTCGGTCCGCTGCGCCCCGAAGAGCTCCAGGATGACGCTTTGCTGGAGCTGGACCCCATCGGCATCCTCAGTGATTCCCTGGCCCAGAATCTCGAGTATTTGCGGGAAACCAATCAATGGCTCACCATTGCTACGGGTCACACCCAGGCGATCTTTGATTCGGCCGGCATCGGCCTGCTGGTCGTCGACGCCGGCGGGCAGCTGCAGGGAATCAATAAAAAAGGGGAGGAGATCTTTTTTTCGGGCGGCGCCCAGGCGCTGCTCGCCATGGATTTTTTGAACAGCGAGAGCGTAGCCGACCGCTCGGCCATCCGGTGTCTGATCGACCTGGTCACCGCCACCGGCCAATCGCACAATGAGAATGAATTCGCCTGGCAAGGGCGACACTACCATGTGACAGCCTCCCCCATTCACGATCTGCAGGGCAACCTGGGGCAGGTTTCCCTGGTTTTTGTTGATATTACCGCCCTCAAGCAGGCCGAGGCCTCGCTGCGCGAGAGCGAGTTCCGCTTTCGCGATATTCTGGAGAACGCCAGCGATCTGGTGCAGAGTGTCTCGGCCGAGGGTCGCATGCTCTACGCCAACCGCGCCTGGCGAGAGACTCTCGGCTATCGCGAGGAAGAAGTCTCGCAGCTCACCCTCAACGACATCATCCATCCGGACTGCATCGAATATTGCCTGCGGCAGTGTCAGCGGCTGTTCGAGGGAGAGGACGCCGGGCGGATGGAGGCGACCTTTCGGACCCGGGAGGGACGGGCGATTGTGGTGGAGGGGAGCGTCAACTGCTTTTACCACGAGGGCAAACCGGTCTCCACCCGCGGAATTTTCCGCGACATCACCGAACGCAAGAAAGCCGAAGCCCGCATCGAGCAGCTCGCCTTCTACGACCAGCTCACCCAACTGCCCAACCGCACTTTGCTGCAGGAGCGGCTGCGGCAGGTGCTGGCCCAGGCTGCACGGGAGCACCAGCAGGCGGCAGTCCTGTTTATCGATCTCGATCACTTCAAAGGGATCAACGATTCGCTCGGGCACAGCAGCGGCGATCAGCTGCTGCAGGTTACCGCCGAGCGACTGAAAAATTCGATCCGCAACTGCGACACGGTCGCCCGTCTGGGGGGGGATGAGTTCGTCCTTCTGCTTACGGGTCTGCGCGACGGTGGCTGGGATATCTCCACCAAACTTCAGGAACTGCTGCAGACGATCGCGGCCCCCGTTCAGCTCGGCGCCCAGGAGGTTTTCACCACTGGCAGCATCGGCCTGGCCATCTACCCGACCGACGGGGAGGATGCCGAGAGTCTGCTGAAAAATGCCGACACCGCCATGTACCGGGCCAAGGCGGAGGGGCGAAACACCTTTCGCTTCTACCGTCCGGACATGAATTCGCGCTCCCTGGAGCGTCTGCTGCTGCGCAACGACCTGCATCGGGCTCTGGAGCGGGGAGAATTCTTCCTTCTCTATCATCCCCAGATCGACGTGCGTACCGGGGCCATTGTCGGACTGGAGGCCTTGGTGCGCTGGAATCACCCCGACCTGGAGGTGCTCTCACCCCACCTGTTCATTCCGCTGGCCGAAGAGGCAGGGATGATTCTCCCCCTGGGGGAGTGGGTGCTGCGCCAGGCGACGCAGCAGCTGGCGGCTTGGCGCCGGGCCGGGCTACAGCCGGGGCGGCTGTGTGTCAATCTCTCCGGCTGTGAATTCCGCCGCTACCAGTTGGGCGAAACGGTCGAAAAAATTCTGCTGGAAGCCGATCTCGACCCCGGGTTGCTGGAATTGGAGATCACCGAAGGCAGCTTCATGGAAGATGTCGGTGGGGACCTCTCTAATCTGCAGCGGATCAAAAAGTTGGGTATTACCCTGGCCCTCGACAATTTCGGTACCGGCTCCTCGTCTCTCGGTCAGTTGAAGATTTCCCCGGTCGACCGGCTGAAGATCGATCCCACCTTCATTCAGACGATCGGCACCGAGGCGGATGGCGGGGCGATCGCCGCCGCCATTGCCGCCCTGACCGGCCTGTTAGGGGTCGAGGTAGTGGCCGAGGGGGTGGAGAGCCGCGCGCAGCGAGATTTCCTCACCGCCCACGGCTGCTTCGTCATGCAGGGGTTCTATTTCTTCCCCCCCCTGCCGGCGGCAGAGATTCCGCAATTGCTGCGTCGCCAGGGGGGATTCTCACCCTC
>JACZKF010000101.1 GCA_014860175.1 Desulfuromonadales bacterium
ACGAGATGCCCGACGCTTTTTTGCCCGCGACGGCGCTTTTCACGACCTGCTGGTGCAGGCCAGCGGCAACCAGCGCCTGGTGGAGATCTGCCAGAGCCTGCGGCGACAGATGTTTCTCTATCGGACCGAGAGCGTCTTCGACCCCGAGGCGGCCGGCCGCCTGCTGGCCGACCATCGGCGAATCGTGGAGCATCTCGAACAGGGGGATGTCACGGGGATCGAGGCGGCCATCGGCGATCACCTGAAGCATGCCAAGGCCGATATCTTCCGGCGGGTCTTCGAGAAGAGTCGGGCCGCCGGCGGAGGCTAGTGTCCCGCGCGGTTAGTCCTTTCAGATATTTCTGAGCAATTTTGCCGGCTGGCAAGGCGCGTCGACGCAGACGCAACGAAGCCAGGCGGCAAAAGACCGCAGGTGACACTAGGAGGCGAGGTGCATCGGGTGGGTCAGCAGAGCGGGAAAAAGGGTCTTGCGCAGCCAGATGTGAGCCGGGTCGTTGTGATGGCGCTCATGCCAGCAGATGCCATACTGCAGCTTCTCGGTCTTGACCGGCAGCGGGTGGATCAGCAGCGACTCGGCGGCGGTGGAGTTTCTCGCCACGTGGTGCGGAACGATGGCCAGCAGCTGGGAGTTGCGCACCGCCGAGAAGGCGGCGTTGTAGGTCTCCACCGTCAGCTTCACCTTCAGATCGCGCAGCGGATCGAGACCGTAATGGAAGGTCTCCAGCCAGCCGCCACCGGTCTTCACCACCACGTGGGAGTGATTGAACAGCTGATCAAGGGTCAGCGACTGCCCGGCTAACGGGTGCTGGGCGGCGGTGACCACCACCAGGATGTCTTCATCCACCACCCGGCGGTAGACGTTGGGGGGGAATTTGCTGTCGAGGCTGATGGCGAGATCGACCTCCCCCTGCAGCAAGGCATTTTTGGCATGCTCGTTCCAGTGCAGCAGCCGGAAAGTCACTCGGTTTTCCGCCGCATACAGCGGGGCCATCGCCTCCCCGAGGATATGCTGGCTGACAAAGCCGGGGGAGGCGATGACGAACTCCCGGGCATGCTTGAAGGGGTCGAAGGTGGCCGGCGCCATCCGGTCGAGGAGCTTGGACAGACCGGCCAGTTCGCTTTGCAGCCGCTCGGCGATCGGGGTCAGCAGCATGTCCTTGCCCGAGCGCACCAGCAAAGGATCCTGGAAGTAGTCGCGCAGCCGGGCAAAGCAGCGGCTGACGCTCGGCTGGGCCATGTTCAGCTCGATGGCGGTGGCGCCGACGCTGCGCAGCTCCAGCAGGACGTACAGGAGCTGCAGGTCCTTGAGTTTCAGGTTGTTGACCAGGGAAGAAAAGTGGACCATGGTGCCCCCTTCGGTGGCGCGACCGGGTGCACTGCCGCGGCAGCTAGACTTTAGACTTCCTGCAGCACCTTCATCTGTACGCTCTCGACCAGCCCCCGGGTCTTTTCCCGGTAGGTCAGCATGTGGGGAGCTTGCCGATGGGCGTGCAGCGCCTCGGGGCTTGCCCACTTCTCCAGCAGGGACACGGTGTCGGCCTGCCGGCTCTGGGTCGGCAGGCCGGCATCGAAATCGACAGTGGCCCGATAGTCGAGGCACCCGGGCTCGGCAAGCACCGCCGGAATGTTCTCCTGCAGGATGGCCAGATAGTCGGGCAGCTGGCCGGGGTGCAGCCGGATTTCCGCAACGACGTGGATCATCTCTCCTCCCGAGCTGCTCAGGGGGCCTTCCCCTTCCCTTTTTTTGCCTCGTCCAGAATGGCGCCGACCTCTTCGATCCTCTCATCGAGGTTTTCGGGGATGGTCACCGCCCCCATCCAGCGCTCGCACCATTGGCAGGTACCGCACCCCTTCCCCTGCACACAAGGGAGCTGCCCCTTGAGGAAAGGGTCGATGAACCCTTCGAGCTGCTGGTTGTCGACTTTGAAGCGTCCATGCTCGACCTTCTTCTTCATCACTTCGTCCCATTCCGGACGCACCGAACCGGGCTTTTCGATCAGCTCCCAGATATCCCCTTCATAGTGACCGAAGGCGTAGGCCTGGGCCAGCTTGACCACCCATTCGCTGCGCTCGGTGCGGCCGGCCAGTTTGATCAAAGAGGCGCCGGCGGCAAACAGGTGATGCACGTCCTCCGGCCGCAGCCAGGGGGCCTTGAGAGTGTAGACCGGCTGCTGCATCTTTCTCTGGGTGCAGAGAATCCGGCAGAGGTCGGGGGCGTGGTAGTCGTTGTTGCTGCGCGAGGCGTTGGCCGTATGTTCCTGGTGGTAGGCCTGCAGAACGCAGTCGGGGAGACAGGCCTCGTTTACCAGAACGATGATCGGCAGATCGGGAAAAGCCTGGTGGACCTCGGCGATGAAGCCGAAGTTGCGCGCATGCCGGTTGTCGAGCATCAGCCGGTCGATGCCGAGGTAGTCGACCGCCTGCTGGATCCTCTCCACCGTATCGAGGTGGTTGTTGACGCTGGAGGAGACCTGCATCTGCGGAAACCAGCTCTTCATCTTCAGGCAGAGGAGCGGGTTGGTGATGGTCAGCCCGTCAACGCCGGCCGCGACCAGCGTCTTGGCTTCCTCGTAGAGCTGGTCGAGAAAGCCGGTATCCCACTCCTTGCCGCCGATGGTGATGGCATTCCACAGGTACTCGAAGCGGATGCCGTGGCGGTGCGCTTCGGCGACGTACTCCTCGATCGGTCGGGTCATGTCGTAGGTGGTGCTGCCGGTGCGGCCGGAACCGAGAATGGAGAACTTTCTCGCCGCATAAACCTCATGGATCGGGTATTTGGTCCGCGGGTCGCGGTTGACCTCACCGAGCTGGGCCAGCAGATCGAAGTCCCAGTTGTACGGCATCTTGATGCCGCACCCCGGGGGGACCGCATACTGCCGCTCTGCCGCTTTGCTCTCACTCATGTCGTTTCTCCTTCTTCTTTTCCGCCGCTTGGAAAAACGCGGCGCCCCGATTGGCATCCTCTTTTTTACATGTAATTTTACATGTAATGGAGTTTAGGGGATTCCCCCCCCCCTGTCAACCCTCAAAATAATGTTTATCGGTGCAGGAAGATAGGGGGACTGTCCCTTTAAGGGGACAGTCCCCCTGGTCACCAAGGTCAGCGCAGGAAGGTCTTCTCGATGAAGTCGGCCACCGCCGGCGGGTCGTTGAGATCGAGCACCGGCACGTCGAGCTGCAGCACCATATCGCTGGCCACCGCCACCAGGGTCGGGTCGTGTTCCTCCCCCCGGCAGAGGAGCTCTTCGCTGCGCTCGCGCCGGTTGAGCTCGATTTTTGGCAGACTGCTCTTCTTGAATCCTTCGGTCAGGACGATGTCGACATCGCGGAAGTAGGTCGCCAGCAGCTCCTCCACCGGCGGCGAGTCGGCATGTTGCTTGATCAGGGCCAACTTGGCCTGGGAGGTGATCAGCATGGTGTCGGTGCCGGCGGCGGTCAACCGGTGGCTGTCCTTGCCGGGGTGATCGATATCGAAGCGGTGAGCGTCATGCTTGATCGCTCCGACCCGGTAGCCGCGCTCCTTGAGCAGGCGGATCACCTGTTCGAGGAGGGTCGTCTTGCCGGTGCCGGATTTGGCGACGAAAGAAACAGCGGGGACGGGCATCGGTCTTCTCCTTGGGCAAAAGTTAAAGGGCTGGGGTATCTAACAGCTGGACCATCACCTCCTCACCAGCCTCGAAGCTGGCGCGGTCGGCCGGCAAAATGGCGATGGCGTTGGCCCGCAACATCGTCTGCAGAATGCCGGTGTTCTGGTCGCCGGAGCTGGCGACCGACAACCGGCCGTCCTCCACCGTCACCGTCACCCGCATGAAATGTACCCGTCCCGGTTTCTTCTGGGCCGGCTCCCGCAGGGTCGCCCGCAGCAGCGGCCGCAGCACGTGGCGTCGCCCCATCATCTTCAACAGGGCCGGGCGGACGAAATTTTCGAAGGTGACCATGGTGGAGACCGGGTTGCCGGGGAGGGAGAAGACCGGCGTCTTCCCCTTGAGGCCAAAGGCGGTGGGGCGCCCCGGCTTGATATCGATTTTCCAGAAAAGCTGCTGCACCCCGAGTTCCGCCAGCACGTCGCGCACCAGGTCGCAGTCGCCGGCGGAGACCCCGGCGGAGGTAATCAGCGCATCGGCGGTCAGCCCCTGGGCCAGCTTCTCGCGCAGACTGGCGACGTTGTCGCGGGCGATGCCGAGCAACAGCGGCTCCCCTCCCGCCTCCTGCACGGCAATGGCCAGGGAGAGGGAGTTGCTGTTGACGATCTGCCCCGCGCCGGCGGTGTCGCCGAGTTCCACCAGTTCGTCGCCGGTCGACAAAATGGCCACCCGCGGGCGGCGAATCACCGTCACGAACACCTGGCTGAAGGTGGCGAGCATGTTGATTTCCGGGGGGCCGAGGACCGTCCCGGCCGGCACCGCCAGGGAGCCGACCCGGACGTCCTCACCATGGAAACGGATGTGGTCGCCGGTGGCGACGGCGGCCTTGATCAGCACCTCATCCCCGGCGGCCTCAGTCTCCTCCACCGGCACCACGGCGTCGCAGCCGACCGGGATCGGCGCCCCGGTCATGATCTTCACCGCCGTACCGGCAGTGACCTCTAGCCCGTCGGCGCGACCGCCGGCAGGCAGGTAACCGGTCACCCGCAAAGCGTGCGGGCCGTGACAATCGGCGGCGCGAACGGCGTAGCCATCCATGGCCGAGTTGTCCCAGCGCGGCAGGTCCCAAGGGGCGGCGACGTCTTCGGCCAATACCCGGCCGGCCGCATTGAGCAGATGAACCCGCTCCACCCCCAGTGCAGTAATGTTCTCCAGAATCAGTGTTCTGGCCTCTTCAAAAGCGAGCCCCATGCAGATTACTCCTCAAGGTCGAGTGAAGCGTCGGCGGCAAGGGGCAACGGCCCCGTCAACTTCCCCCCACGCACTAGAATGATCTCCGCCCCCAGCCGCCGTGGCTGTCCCGGATCATGGGTAGAGAGAACCACGGTCATTCCCCCTTCCGGCAGCCGGCTCAGCCACTGTTCCAGCTCCTGCAGCCGCTCCCGGTCGAGCCCCGCCGTCGGCTCATCGAGCAGCAGCAGTTGCGGCTGCAGCGCCAGGGCCCGGGCGAGGGCGACCCGCTGCGCCTCGCCGCCGGAGAGTTCGCCGGTCAAGCGCCGCTCAAACCCATCGAGACCGACGGCAGCCAGGGCGGCGGCGACCCGCTGGCGCCGCTCCAGCCGGCCGACCCGGCGTAGGCGCAGACCGAATTCAAGGTTCGCCTTGACGCTGCCGGCGAACAGATAAGGGGACTGCTGCACCAGCGTCACCTGGCGGCGCAGCCGCTGGCGTGTCCTGGCCCCCACCGCCTCGCCGGCCATCCAGGCCTGACCGCGCTGCGGCGCCTCGAGCAGAGCCAGCAGCCGCAGAAGAGTGCTCTTGCCGGACCCGTTGGGGCCGGCCAGAGCATAGAGTCGGCCCCGGTGGAGATCGAGACGATCGATGGCCAGAGCAAACTCCCCTTGGCGATGCTCGATGTCGCGCAACGAAATCAATGGCTCCATGGCGCTCACCGGTGTTGCAGCAGGTTGAGGAAGAGGTTGACGACCAGGGCGACCGCCAGCAGCACCAGCCCTAACGCCAGGCCGAAGGCGAACTCACCCTTGCTCGTCTCGAGGGCGATGGCGGTGGTCATGGTGCGGGTGGTCCCCCGGATGTTGCCGCCGAGCATCATCGCCACCCCGACCTCGGCGATCACCCGGCCAAAGCCGGCGACCACCGCCGCCAGCAGACCGAAGCGTACCTCCAGCAGCAGTCGCCAGGCCCCGTGCAGCCGCCCTGCCCCCAGCGTCATGGCAGTCGGCAGGATGCGGGGATCGGCGCCGGCCACTGCCGCCAGGGTGTAGTTGGCGACGATGGGGGCCGCCAGCACCGTCTGACCGATAATCATCGCCAGCGGCGTAAAAAGCAGGCCGAGGGGGCCAAAAAGTCCCTGACGGCTGAGCAGGCCGTAGATGAGCAGGCCGACCACCACCGTCGGCATGGCCATCAGCGTATTGAGCAGGGTCACGGCCAGCCGCCTCCCGGCAAAGCGCCCCAGGCCGAGGCTGACCCCGACCGGGATACCGGCCAGCGATCCGAGGAGAATGGCGGCACCGGAAGTGTACAGAGAAGTCCAGACCGCCTGGACCACATCCGGGTCGCCGGCGACAATCAGGGCCAGGGCTGCGTGCAGAGAAAAGGGGCTATCCATGGACGATGCGCCGGGGGCTCCTAGTTGCCGTCGATGAAAAAGAGCGGCTCGCCGTTGATCCGATAGTCGGCGATGATCCGCTGCCCCTCTTCCCCAACCAGATAGTCGATGAACTTCATCGCCAGCGGATAGTTGACATGCGGGTGGCGCCGCGGGTTGACGGCAATCACTCCGTAGGGATTACGCAGCTCCGCCCCCCTCTCGAAGACGATCTGCAGGTCGGTCTTGCTCTGCTTGAAGGCATGATAGGTCCCCCGGTCGGCGAGAGCGTATCCCTGCTTTTGGGTCGCCATGATGATCACCTCCCCCATCCCCTGCCCGGCCTCCACATACCATCGGCCGTCGGGACGCTGGCCGGCCGCCTGCCACAACTCTTTCTCCTTCTGGTGGGTTCCCGACTCGTCGCCACGGGAGACGAAGGGGAGCTGCGCCCGGGCGATCCGCGCCAGCGCCTCGGCCGCCGTCGCGGCCTGCCGCGCCCCGGCCGGGTCGGCAGCGGGGCCGAGGAGGACGAAATCGTTGTACATCAGATCGCGGCGCTCGACGCCGAAGCCGGCGGCGACGAATTGGTCTTCCAGGGGGCGGGCATGCACCATCACCAGATCGACATCCCCCGCCTCCCCGAGCTTGAGGGCCTTGCCGGTGCCGACGGCGATCACCTCGATCCGGCAATCATGGCGGCGCTCGAAGGGGGGGAGCAGGATTCGGAGCAGCCCGGAGTTCTCCGTCGAGGTGGTGGTCGACATGCGCAGCCGCGCCTCGGCCGTGGCCGCAGACGGCAGTGTCAGAAGGGTCAGGAAAATGACGAGAGCACTGGCGAGAGATTTCATCAAATCTCCTTCGGCTGGCATCGGCAGCAACGAAAAAAGGCCCTCTCCCCGCAGGGAAAGAGCCCTCCGCGGCGTCCAGACGGATCGCCAGCGGGATTCTCCTTTCCAGAAGGGAGGCGTTGCCGTTTCCGGCAGCACCCATTGGCGGCCCACCATAGGGAAAGTTCCGTTAGGTGCGGCAGCTCGGAGATGTCAGATTGTGATACTTCAGCTCTTACCCGACCCGTTGACGCCAACTGGCGTCAGCAACCGGCCGAAGGCCATCGAACCGGCGTATGGTAGCTGAATTTTCTCCCTACATCTAGATAAATTTGTTTATGGTTCCCTCCTACTTCATCAGATTGGGCAGGAACATGGTGATGGCCGGGAAGGCGATCAGGAAGGCGACCTGAACCACGTCGGCGACCAGAAACGGCGCCACCCCGCGAAAGATCTTCTCCAGAGGGACATCGGTCATCCCTTTCATGACG
>JACZKF010000102.1 GCA_014860175.1 Desulfuromonadales bacterium
AACGGTCTATTTACCCTGGGCGTATTTTTTGCGGAAACGCTCGACCCGGCCGGCGGTGTCCAGCAGCTTCTGCTTGCCGGTGTCGAAAGGGTGGCAAGCGGAGCAGACCTCCACCAAGATTTCGGGCCCTTTTTTGGTCGAAGAGGTTTCGAAAGTGGCGCTACAGTGGCACTTGATGGTGACCGGATTGTATTTGGGGTGAATACCGTCTCTCATGGTGCTCTCCTTGGTGGCCTGGCGTGTACAGGCTGTGGGTTGGGGAATCCGATCTATTACCATTTCTGGCAGAGATTTTCAACCCCTTTTTTACCTCTCAACGATTCATCGAATCGAGAAAGCCTTGATTGTCCTTGGCCTCGCCGAGTTTCTCCAGCAAGAACTCCATGGCATCGACCACGTTCATGGTGGAGAGGACTTTGCGCAACAGCCAGATGCGCTGCAGGCTGGTCGGATCGATCAGCAGCTCTTCCCGGCGGGTCCCCGACTTGTTGATGTCGATGGCCGGGAAGGTGCGCTTGTCGACCAGGCGGCGGTCGAGAATGGCCTCCATGTTGCCGGTCCCCTTGAACTCTTCGAAGATCACCTCGTCCATCTTGCTGCCGGTATCGACTAGGGCGGTGGCGATGATGGTCAGGCTCCCCCCCTCCTCGATGTTGCGGGCGGCACCAAAGAAGCGCTTCGGCTTGTGCAGAGCATTGGAGTCGACGCCACCGGAGAGGATCTTGCCGGACGGCGGGACGACGGTATTGTAGGCGCGGGCCAGGCGGGTGATCGAATCGAGAAGAATCACCACGTCGCGCTTGTGCTCGACCAGACGTTTGGCCTTTTCGATGACCATCTCGGCGACCTGCACGTGGCGGGTAGCCGGCTCATCGAAGGTGGAAGAGATGACCTCCCCCTTGACCGTGCGCTGCATGTCGGTCACCTCCTCCGGCCGCTCGTCGATCAGCAGCACGATAAGGTAGACCTCGGGGTGGTTGGTGGTGATGGAGTTGGCGATGTTCTGCAGCAAAATGGTCTTGCCGGTACGCGGCGGGGCGACGATCAGCCCGCGTTGCCCCTTGCCGATCGGCGCCGCCAGATCCATCACCCGCATCGACAGATTTTTGGTCTCCGTTTCCAGCGTCAGCCGTTCCTCCGGATAAAGCGGGGTCAGGTTGTCGAACAGGGTCTTGTCGCGGGCGACCGCCGGGTCTTCGAAGTTGACCTCCGCCACCTTGAGCAGGGCGAAGTAGCGCTCACCCTCCTTGGGGGGGCGGATCTGGCCGGAGACGGTGTCGCCGGTGCGCAGGTTGAAGCGGCGGATCTGGGAGGGGGAGACGTAGATGTCGTCCGGGCCGGGCAGATAATTAGCGTCTGGGGCCCGCAGGAAACCGACGCCGTCGGGAAGGATCTCGAGAACCCCCTCACCGAAGATCGCCCCGTTTTTCTCGGAAGTGGCATTGAGGATGGCGAAGATCAAGTCCTGCTTGCGCAGCCCCGCGGCACCCTCGACCTTCAGCTCCTTGGCAATCGCCGCCAGATCGATAATCTTCTTCTCTTTCAGTTCTTTCAGGTTCATGGATTCTCCTCGACCACAGGGGGCCGGCGTCCGGCAAGGCCTGGATGCATCAGCATCCTGGACACAGCAAACCAGACATTGGGCAGGGGCGGGCAATCATTCAGATAAGGGCCAAATTGGAACCAGGAGTGATCAAAGCGACGGCTGGATTTTCATCTTCCGCATGCAACGACCGAGAGCCGGTCACCGGCGCGGTGTCCGCAGGCGGACTCGTGGTTTTTAACGTTGCTGTTGGTCAGATAAGTACAGGATGACCTTGCGAAAGGATCGAAAAGGCTCATACGTTTAAATGGCGAGGCAGCCATCCTGGCTGCTCTACCTATTTACCTCAGGCGGGAACAATTGTCAATCGTCTAAATTCAAATAAACCGCCACGCACTGCAGCACCGGGCCGAAGACCGCCTGGTGCTGCAGCTCGCCAGGCGCTATTGGGTCGATTCTTTGCTGCGCAGAGGGTTGAGCAGCCCGGGGTGCATGGCCCCCGTCAGCCGGTCGAACAGCTCGCCGTACAAGCGGGGCACTTTCTTGCCGCCAAAGAGCTTTCTATCCGGCTCGGCCAAGGTGCGCTCCAGCCCATCCACCGAAATGAACTTGATCTGCACCTCATCGGTCTTATTGTAAAAGGCCTCATCGAAGGCCGGGTACTGCAGGTGCAGGAAGCTCTCACCACCGGTGGGGGCGTATTCCCAGGCGATTTCACCGGAAGGGAGGACCACCGCCGCCGCCGCGAGGACGGGATTGTACGGGGCCTCCAGATAGGCGAGCAGAGGGCCCCGATCGCGACGGGTCTCGGTGCGCTCCAGACCGCTCATGATCACCACCAGCAGGCCGTCGACCATGTTGGCGGCGGTGATTTCCCGGGCGACGGCGGCATTGAAATGATAACGAACGTACTGGGAGTCCCCCTTGCCGCGCAGGGTCGTGCCGCTCACCAGGCGAGAGAAGAGCTGTTGGGGATCGCCGGCAATCTCCCGCACATCGAAATACCCCTTCTGCTGGCGCAGGCGGGCGATCAGCTCCTCTTCCTTGCCGGCATTGTGGCGGCGCAGCAGCTCGATGACCCGGGAACGTTCCGGGTGGGTGATGGCCGAGTTGGAGTCGACCATCAGGGGGAGCACCCCGAGGGTGCGCACCCGCTCGCGATATTCCTCTTTGGAAATCTTGTAGGCCCCGGCATTGCAGCCGAGGAGCAGAACCGGAACCAGCAGCCATAAAAGGTAACGCATCCTTGCACTCTCCTGTTCGGGTTGATCAGCGATCGGAGTTTACCACGGACTCCGGGGCGCAGGGAAGAGGAACCGCACTGGCTTCCCCCGGTTACTCCGACGGGGGGGGCGGAACCGCTGCCGAGGTGGCGGGCACCCGGGCGAGGACAAAATGCTCGACCCCCCAGGCCAGGAT
>JACZKF010000103.1 GCA_014860175.1 Desulfuromonadales bacterium
TTCAGATAATTCTGAGCAATTTTGCCGTCTGGCAAGGCGCGTCGACGCAGGCCTAGCCAAAGCTAAGCCGAGGAGACGCAACGAAGCCAGGCGGCAAAAGGGCCAGAATTAATGGATGGAATTAACCGCACGTGACACTAGGAACCCGAGATGCCCGGGGCATAGAACTCCAAGGCATTTTCACCGAGAACCGCAGCTGCCCCTTGTTCGCCCAGCGCTTCGTAAACCAGCAGGAGGTCCTCGTCACGGTAAGCTCTCGGGGCGCGGGTGGACGGCAGGTCGGTGCCGAACATGAGAGCCTTCGGATTGATGCCATGGATAGTGGCCAGAGCCTGCCGCACGTCGAAATCGACCCGGCCAAAGCCGGTGGCCTTGACCTTGACTCCCCGCTCCACCAGGCGAAGCAGATGGGGAAACCCCTCGGCCGATAGCCCCAGATGATCGATGCTGACCGCGGGGAGACTGGTCAAGATTTCTGACAGCTCGGGCAACTCTCTGGAATCGATGTACAGCTCCACATGCCATTTGGCCAGCTCGTAGACTCTGCGGGCCAGGCGATCGAGATGGGCCACGTTCTCCGAGCCGCCTCGCTTGAGGTTGAATCGCACAGCACGCACACCGGCGCCGGCGAGGTCGAGAATCTCCTGGTCCGAGACCGTGGCCGGCAGTTGGGTCACCCCGACAAAGGCAGGGCCCAGTTCCCGGAGGGCGTGGCAAAGGTAGCTCTGATCGAAACCCTGAAAGGAGCCTGAGACGATGGCGCCCCCCGCCAGGTTGTACCCCTTGACCCGCTCACGATAATCCCGGCAGGTAAATTCATCGGGAAGAAACCCCTGATTGGATATCAGCGGGAAACGTTTGTCGATGATGTGAAGATGGGCATCGAAGATCTGGCTGGACCAGTTGAACTCCATGGCAACACCCCATTTTCCTCGGTTTACCGTAAATCAAGCGCCGGAAGCATCAACGGACAGCGCCTCGTGCAGGTTGACCGTGTGGTTCTTGATCCGGCGCAAGGCAACCGCCATGTCACTGAAGGTCAGGGCCGGCAAGGCACCACAGGAGCCCGCCTTCATTCGGTCCAGATGGGCTTTACGAATCTCATCGGCCAGATCGTTAAGCCGGCTGGCCTCGTTGTAGACCTTGCGTGAAATGTTGGCATCCTCGTCTCTTAGCGCCGTGCAGACCAGGGAAAAGAACGCAAAGACCTCCTGGTGGAAATTGCTCAGATCCTTCCAGGCGTCCGCGCTGAAATCAAGCTCATTCTTGGTAAGTCGCTTCATGTAGGAACAGAGTGAGGCGGCATAGTCGGCAATCGACTCCAGTTCATCGGCGGCGCGTACATAGCCATAGGCCCGATCCGACTGCTCTTTGCTCGATTTACCCGCCTGCATCAGGGTGACGATAAAGGTCGTGATCTCGTGTTGCATGATGTCTGTCTGATCTTCAATCTCTTTGACCTTGCGGTGGAACCGTTCACGGCTTTTCAGATCCCGTTTGAGTAAACTTCCGACATGGCGCAGAGCCTTGTGCACCCGCAGCTGCATCTGTGTGAGTTCGGCCAGGACCATCGAAATACCCATCGCCACCGGCATGCTGCCGGGGGGGCCGATATACCTGAAAGAGCCTTTGGCCGCGACTTCTTTTTCCACCACCATTCTGGTGACAAGTTGCGCCAGATAACCGAGAAATGGCAACATCGCCAGGGTGGCAGTGACATTAAACATTGAATGGGCCAGGGCGATATGGGCGGCAATGTAGGGGCGATTACCTTCACTGTTGACGAAAGCCGCAGCGCCGGGGACGAGTGCCTCGACCAGGCTGACGAAAGGGGAGAAGATCGTGATGATAATCAGAACCCCAAGGACGTTGAACACGCTGTGAGCCATCGCCGCGCGCCGGGCGTTAACGGTACCGCCGATGGCGGCGAACTGGGCAGTGATGGTGGTGCCGATATTTTCCCCCATGACCAGGGCGATGGCCGTATGCAGAGGGATGGCGCCTGTCGTGGCCAGGGCAATGGTGATGCCGAGCATGGCCGAACTGCTCTGGACGACCATGGTCATCAGGCAACCGATGGCCACGCAGCCGAGGAGGCTCAGCACCGTTTTGGCATCGAGAACCAGCATCAGGTTCATGAAGCCTTCGTGGCTGCGCAGAGGTTTGAAGGCGCCACTCATGATCTCCAGGCCGAAGAAAATCAAGCCCAGGGCGACCAGAACCTTGGCGCTCGCCGAAACCCGCTCATTTTTTGAAAAGAGCATCGGGAAGATGCCGAAGGCGATGAGCAGCAGGCCGTACTTGCCGATATTGACCGCCAGAATCCAGCCGGTAATGGTGGTGCCGATGTTGGCGCCCAGAATCACGCCGATCGCCTGGCTCAGCTGCATCAGGCCGGCGTTGGTCAGACCGACCACCATGACGGTAGTGATCGACGAGGACTGAACGAAGGTGGTGACGGTCAGACCGACCAGTACCGCCAGAATGCGATTGGTGGTTAAAGAGGAGATCGCTCTTCGGATCAGCCCTCCGGAGAGCATCTGCAGACTGTCCGAGAGGTACTTCATCCCGAGGATGAAAACCCCGAGGCCGCCTAGGGCGGTGTAGGCCATCTTGAAAGGTTCAATCATTGGGGGACCTCAAAGCGTCTAGAAAGCGAGGCGAAGATGGCGCGGGCGACCAGGGCGCTGCGGGGGGCAAACATGTCGGTCGAACTGCTGCGCCACGGCAAGATACAACAACTCCCAGCCACAAGTCCAATTCTTCATCTTCCATATTATGGAGGGCCGGCTGACTCGTGAAGTGTCTTTGCCCTGGTCGTCCTGACGGCAATTGCAGCAGGTGGCATTTAATTTCAAGTAAAAACCTTGGTTCCCCCAGTCAAGTGACTATAGAATGGCTCCGGCGGAACAGTCTTGACGGCGAGGAGCAGATAAAACATGCCTAATGCAAATCAAAGGAAGCGCTGGGAGCTGGTTAAGCTGGAGCGGAGATCTTTTCTCCTGATGCTCGCTCTGGTGACAGTGTTGTTTCTCTTCCTGCTCAAGCCGTTTTTTGGGGCGATCTTCTGGGCCGGTATCGTCGGTCTGATTTTTTCTCCCCTGAACCGTCGGTTCCTGAAACTCTGGGGGCCGCGCCCCAATTTGGCGGCGCTGGCGACGTTGGTGGTTTGTCTGGTGGTCGGCATTGTGCCGACGCTGTTCGTTCTCGCCTCGTTTTTTCAGGAAGGTGCCGGCCTGTACGAACGCCTGCAAAGCGGTGACTTTGATCTGGGAGATCGGATCGAACGGATACGGGAGGCGTTCCCGGCGGTTCAACTGCTCCTGGAACGGTTCAATCTTGACCTGAACAGCGTCAAGGATCAACTCTCCGCCGCAGCCCTCACCGCCAGCCAATACATTGCGCAGCACGCCGTGCAGTTCGGCCAGGGCATTTTGCAGTTCTTCGTCAACCTCGGTGTGATGCTCTACATGGCGTTCTTCATGCTGCGGGATGGGGACAAACTGGTGGCCCTTCTGGTCCGCGCCTTGCCGCTGGGCGACGAACGGGAGCACCTGCTGTTCACCAAGTTCGCCGAAGTTGCCCGCGCAACCGTCAAGGGCAATCTGGTGGTGGCGGCGGCGCAGGGGACCCTGGGTGGGATCATTTTCGCCGTTCTCGGCATTCCGGGGGCGCTGTTGTGGGGGGTGGTGATGACCCTGCTGTCGCTGATCCCGGTGGTCGGCGCTTTCTTGATCTGGGGACCGGTGGCGATCTATCTGTTCGCTGTCGGCCAATGGGGGCAAGGACTGGTGCTGACGGTGTTTGGCGCCGGTGTCATCGGCTTGATCGATAACGTTCTGCGCCCGATTCTGGTGGGGCGCGACACCAAGCTGCCCGACTATATCGTACTGCTTTCGACTCTCGGCGGCTTTGCCCTGTTCGGAATGACCGGTTTCGTGGTCGGCCCTTTGATCGCGGCTCTGTTTGTCGCCTTCTGGGGGATTTTCATGCGGGATTTCAACGCCCCGCCAACCGCCCGTCCGAAACTGGATGCCGCTGCAGCCAGGGAGCCTGCTGCCGATGACCATGGCTGAACAGAACAGTCGCTGGACACCCTCACGAGCGAACCAATTGGCACTGCTGTATATTGATGTGGATCGCGTCAAGGCGATTAACGACTCTTTCGGGCACGAAACCGGGAGCCCGAGACGATGGCTCCCCCCACCAGCTTGCATCCCCTGACCCGCTCACGATAATCCCGGCAGGTGTAAATTCATCGGGAAGAAACCCCTGGTTGGGTAATAGCGGGAAACGCTTGTCGATGATGTGAAGATGGGCATCGAAGATCTTGCCCGACAGTTGCGCTCCATGGCTCCTATTCTCCCTACATTTAGCTGGGCCTCTTTCATCCTCAGGCGCTTGTTTGTTGATAGCAGAAAAGGATGTGGAAAATCAATCCTGGAGCTGGAATCCCGATGCCAGGTTCGGCCTGACAGGTTGGCATTAAAATTGTATTTGGGCCATCTGGTGCAATAAGGCGTGGTTTTTCCATTCAAGGAAGGGTGAGGTTTATGCTCGTGTGCAATGGTTCCGGCAGGGTTAGGTTTGGGCTGGCGGTGGTGCTCCTTTGGGCGTTGACGGCCACTTCGGCCTTGGCGCTGGATACTTTTTTCGCCGGCCCGCGAGCAATGGGGATGGGGGGGGCAAATGTCGCCTCGGTCCGTGATACCACGGCCCAGTATTACAATCCTGCGGCCTTCGGTTTTTTCGGCCGCCAGATCGGCGGCAAGCAGAACAGCAGTGGCAACCAACGGTGGGGAGTCGATCTCAATGCCGCCGCCGGTTACCGGCTGCACGATGAATTCGGCTCCTTCCTCGACCAACTGGCGGACATCGATCCTGATCAACTCAGCGCCGGTATAGCGTCCCAGTCGGACCTGGCCGACCTGATCAATCTGGTGAGCAGCCTCGAGGGGATCGACCAAGAAGGTAATGCGGTGACGGCTGACCTCACTGCCGGCCTCGGCCTTCGCTACGGGAATTTCGCCATCGGCGCCCGCGGTTTTCTCCAGGCGAGCGGGCGAGTCGACCGGCTCGACCGGGAAAGCCTCGGCTTCGACATCCCGGT
>JACZKF010000010.1 GCA_014860175.1 Desulfuromonadales bacterium
AGGTTATGGAAAGCAAAAGTCACCATCGCCCGGATCTCCGGCCGTACCCGCCACATCCCCGTTTCAGTGGGGGTAAACCACTCTTCCCGGAAGCTCGGGTCGGCGGCCCGAAACGACCAGCGGCCGTACTCCCCTTGTTCCGCCTTGCGCAAAGCGGCGGTATTGATGTCGGTGGCGAGGATCGTCACCTTCCACTGGGCCAGGTTGGGGAGCTGGCTGCGCACGGCGATGGCCAGAGAGTAGGCCTCCTCGCCGCTGGCGCAGGCGGCGCTCCAGAAGCGCAGGCTCTTCTCCTGCCGGCGGCTGGCGAGCAGCTCCGGCAGAAACTGACGCTGCAGCAGATGGAAGGCCTGCGGCTCACGAAAAAAGTAGGTCTCACCGACGGTCAGGTTGCGCCCGAGGGCCTGCAGTCGCGAGCGCTCCAGCGGGGGGGTGAGGAGTTTTTCGGCGCAGGTGGCGACCCCCGCGTCACCGAGATCAGCGCAGGTCGCTTCGATGCCGCGCACCAGGTCTGGCCAGCGCTGGCGGGGGAAATCAAGCCCCAGATGGCGGCGAACCAGCGCCGCCAGGCGCTCGAGGTTGTCCTCAGAAATCGGCGCCATCGAACTCCTCGGCCGCGGGAGGAAGCGCGATCTCGGCCAGCAGCCGGTCGAAATCGAGCAGAAACAGGGGCTCCCCCTCCAAGCCGGTCGTCGCCCGCACCACTTCGGAGGAGACCGCCTCCCGACCGGCTGCCGACACCTCCCGGACCTCCTCGGCGGTGTCGATGGCCAGCGCCACCGTCCGCCCCCGGGCGGTGGCGATCAGCAGATGATCGGTGAGCAGCGACGGGCGCAGCGGAAGGCCGAAGCGCCGGCGCAGATCGAAGACCGGCAGCATCTCGCCATGGAAATCGATCACCCCGGCGATCACGGAGGGAGCGTCGGGCAGGGGCGCCACCTCCACCATCCGCTCCACCCGGCGCACCGCCTCGAGAAGGACGCCATAGCGTCTCTGCTCGATGGTGAAGGAGAGATAGGAGGGCATGCCTAGCCTTTGCGAAGAAGGAGGTGGATTTTTAGCGTAACAGGCGAGAGGCGGGAGGCAAGAGGCGGCGGATGACGGATAACTGGCGAAAAACTTTACAGCCTTGCTGACGGGATTCGTCCCATCATCTCAAAGCCAAAGAGAACAGTCAGTTGTTCCTCTGGCACAGCGGTTGCTATTGAACTTAAGAGCATTCCAATTTTCTTAAGGGAGGACGGAAATGAAGAAGCTGCTGCGTTCAGTGGGGCTCGCCGTCGTCTGCGGATTGTCGGTGCTGGCAGGAAGTGCAACGGCGGCACCGCTTTTTACCGCCATCACCACCATCGATCTCGGCTCGATGGTCGTCACCACCACCGGCGACCTGCAGGTGAACTGGGGAGCTCCCCAGTTCGACAGGTGGGTCAATGAGGGAACCGGATCCGGCTGGTACACCGGCAATGAACTAGGTGCCTCGTCGGAAATTTGGCCGGAAGATCTGCGTTTTGAAGGCGGCGGCGCCTATCCCGATTACTATGGGCATGCCGATTCGTATGTTTCCCTAAAAGTTCCTTTCACCACCGAAGGGGAGGGGATGTTGAGCCTTACCGTCCCCTTCCACGCCGAATACGACACCGGCCCTTACCCCGATTTTGACGCCTATGGCAGCGGCCCCGATTTCTGCCACGGCACCCTTATGCTGGTCAACGGGGAGGAAGCCGACTGGCAGGCGCAGAATTTCCGCATCGACCGTTTTCAGATCGACATGCCGGCGACCTGGGATTACCTGATGCGGGCGGAGGACCTTGCCTTTAGCGCCGGGGAGTCTGGTTACTACAGCCTGTTCGCCTACGCCGAATCGTCCGTCTTCTACTGGCAGATCCCGGAACTGATCAACGGCGGCGGCCAACCCCCCGTCCCCACTCCCGAGCCTGGCACGCTCCTCCTGCTCGGCGGCGGCCTGCTCGCGGGGGCGCTGGCCTGCCGGCGGCCACGGCGGTAAGCCGATTTTCCCGGGGCGCAGCGTGGCTGCGCCCCGCAGCAAAAAAAAATCCCTTCCCCTGCAATATCTCTTTCATTCGCTATACTGCTTCATGAAAATATTTTTCTATTTACATTGGTTGGGTGGCTATGGGGATGATGGGAGCCGCCCTGGGTCATCGAAGGCGGCACCGATAGAGGCGGCGATCCACATCGAAGGGGCCGTCGCCGAGACGATGGACGCCGGCGGCTATACCTACCAGGTCACCTTCACCCCCGGCCCGTTATGGAGAACTTCACCAGCAAGACACTCAAGCGCACCTTTGAGACGATCATCTTCTCAGGGGCCTTCGGGAAAGGGACTAAGAGCTGTGTTTCGCGCCTTTCACCACATCGCAGCGCTCCTCTCCTGCCTGGTTCTGGCGGCGGCCTGCAGTGATCCCCGGGTTGCTGAACTCGAGTCCCAGGTGACGGCTCTCCAGACGGAGATAAGCCAGATCAACGAGCGGGCATCCTTCGAAAAACTGACCCGCGACTGGGACACCGTCGCCTATTTGACCCGGGACCCCGACAACTATGCGCTGGTCCGATCCGACCTGGGGATGCTGGCGGTCTCCCTCGCGGACATCCGCCCCCACCCCGACGGCACTCAAGTGACCCTGAAGTTCGGCAACCTGACCGCGGTGAGGATTCATGGAATCAAGGCTCAGATGGAATGGGGCATGCTCGACCCGGGAGGCTTGCCGATGAATCACACGACCCGCTCAGGCCGAATCGACTTCGAAGAAAAGCTGAACAGCGGCAGCTGGACCAAGGCCGACGTGGTCCTCAAAGCCACCCCGCCCGCCCAGGTCGGCTTTGTCCGATTGAGCCAGATCGGACATGGCGGCATCAGGCTCCGATAAATTCCATCCGGGGACGCCCTTGAGATTATGCGTTGCAACGCATAATCTCAAGGGCGTCCCCGATTCAACATCTTCTCCAAGGACCAGCCTCTCTCCTTCGCCAGTTTTTCACCCCGCTGGACAGCGCGGCTTACGGCGGATTGGGTGATGTTCAACTCCGCAGCCAGCAGTGAGCCGGTAAGACGAAGGGTGCGCGTTCCCCAGTAGCACAAAAGGTCGCGGGCCATGGTCCGTTTTCTGTGCTTGCCGCCGGACCAGAGCTCGTCCACCTCGATCCGCAACAGACCGGCGACGATTGCGCCCAGGGAATGGAGACCGATCGCTTCGGGAGGAGACGTCATCAACTTCTCCCCGGAATGCGTCAACACCGAAGCGATGAACTGGCTGTCTCCGAGAATCCGTTCGTCACTTTTACGGTGCCGGCTCTCCTGACCTGCCTTCGTATCCCACCCTTCGGTGCCACGGATGATTGTCGCTTCCAGGTTTTTTCCCTTGAACAACCCTTGAGTCACGAACTTCAGGTAGTACTCCCTGGCTTCCGGCAGACGGTCAGCAAAGGCGGCGAGGACCTCGCCCGTCCGCTGCCAGCTGTCCTGGAAGGCGCCGGTCAGTCGGCTGTGGCCCGAGTACCGGTAGGTGGCCAAATCCTCGAGAGAAGCGATGGTGTAGCCTCGGACCGGGTTGAGGTGAATGTAGCGGATCAGTTCGAGAAAGTAGCGGTCGCGCTGGCAGAGGATCGATTTGTAGCGGTTCTGAAACAGATGCCCCTGGCGGTCGTGGCGGCGATTGAACCAAAGTGCGTAACCCGTGAGCAGACGACGCATGACCGTAGCGATGGGGACATCACCTGTCTCTAGCAGGAGGTGAAAATGGTTGGGCATCAGCGCCCAGGCGAAACATGGAGTCTGGGTCTCTTCGACGATCCGGGCGAGGCGCAGAAGGAGGGCATCCCGGTCGGCATCGTCACGGAAGATCTCCCGCCGCTCCAAGCCACGGCAAATAATATGATGAACCGCCCCGGGGGCATCGATTCGCGCTTGCCTCGGCATGGGGCGTACCATGCCACACTCCTCGCAAAATTGCAAATATCTAATGAGACAGGGACGCCCATTCCGTTATGCGTTGAAACGCATAACGGAATGGGCGTCCCCGATTTGTGGCAGGACAGCCGGTGATTTCAATTTGCAAGTGCACCACCATGAGTCTTTTGGAAAGTAGTATCGCTGCAAGCCATTGGTGTTTTCGTTGGTTCCCCGCTGCCAGGCTGCATAAGCGTCAGCGAAGAAGACCTTCAGGCCGCGCCGCTCTCCAGATCTTTGAATCGAGAAAACTCTTTGCATCGGGCGTTCCTGAGGAGTCGGGGACGCCCTTGCAGTTATGCGTTGTAATGCATAACCGCAAGGGCGTCCCCGATTGACCTTCTACTGGCAGATCTCGGAACCGATCCACGGCGGTAAGCCGATTTTTCCCGGGGTGCAGCGTGGATGCGCCCCGCAGAAAAAAAATCCCTCTCCCTGCAATATCTTCTTCATCCGCTATACTGCTTCATGAAAATATTTTCAATTTCATTGGTTTGGTGGCTATTCATCACCTTTTGTCACCATCCGCAGCGACTCCAACCAAAATCAACCGAGGTCACGATGGAAAGAATTCTGCAAACGGTCATGGTGCTGATTATTGCCACAATCCTGCTGTTGGCGGCCCGCGAGATGCTGTTAGCCGCTGAGGGGGGAGGGGGAGCGCCGAATCCCGTCCGCGGGACGGTCGTCGAAATCCTCGCTGGCGGCGGTTACACCTATCTGCACTTGGAGGAGGAGGGGCGGCGGCGCTGGGCGGCCATCCCGCAGGCCGACGTCAAGATCGGGCAGAAGGTGGAACTGGTACCGGGGGTGGCGATGGGGAAATTCACCAGCAAGGTGCTGGGGCGGACCTTCGACGAGATCTACTTCTCCAGCGGTCTGGTCGGTGCCGCCGGCAAGCCGCCGCATCCGCAACCGTCCGCCACCGCACCCGGCGGCCTCCCCCCCGGCCACCCGATGATGGGGATGGGAGGGGGCCGGCCGGCCATGGCGGCGGCACCCGCCGAAACGGGGGTGGCCATCGCCGGTACCGTCGCCGAGACGATGGACGCCGGCGGCTATACCTACGTCCGGGTCACCCAGAAGGAGGCCGCGAAAGAAGCCAAGGCGACCTGGGTCGCCGTCCCGAAGGCCAAACTCGCCGTCGGCAGTCAGGTCAGCTTCGCTCCAGGCGCCACCATGGAAAACTTCACCAGCAAGACCCTCAACCGCACCTTCGAATCGATCATCTTCTCTAGCGGCCTTCGCTAACACACCTGGCTTAATTGCCGTCCCCCGGGGGAACTTCACTCTCGGGGAGGCGGCATCTCCTTCCCCAATTCTGCGCTTCCAAGCTCTTTCACTCCACAGAAAACCCCAAAATTCGATGAGTAAAAACTTAACTTAAGGACATTATCCGGCCCCATTGCTCTAAGTCTGGTCTAATTAAACACTGTTATAAATTAATTAAAGTTGTTTAGATTTCCAATAGTTGAACATCAGCGGCAACCTATAATTAAGAAAAATTGACGCATTTTAATTGATTGGTAGAACTTAGACAACTGCGCAAAAGCACACTCTGCTTGTGTGGGAAGACGGTCTGGCGGTCCGCTGGAAAGCACCTCTCAAGACCGCCGGGTCAAAAAAACTGCTGCTCCAGTTCCTGACAGGGAAACGACAAAGCTGAGAAAGGGGGTGAGAAGAAGGAAATGAAAGGGCTTACCCGGATCCTCCCCTCCCGGTTGACGGGGGAGCCGGCCCGCAGCACTGGGGAAAATGGAGAGTAATTGCCAACCAACTGAGAAATGAACGGAGGAAGTAGCAATGAAGAAGATTTTTGCAATCGCCGCCGCGGCCCTGATCGGGTTGCCGAGCGCCGCCCTTGCCGTCGGCGGCATCCAAGGGCAATGCGCCGACTGTCACACCATGCACAACAGCGAGCAGGGTCAGCCGGTGGCCATGGTTGGTCTTAATGCCACCACACCTTCGGCACAGCCGATCCAGAATCTGCTGCGCATGGACTGCGTCGCCTGCCACGCCCAGAATACCGGTAACAAAACTGTACTGATGGATGGTGGCAGCATCATCCCCCAAGTCTATCACAGTGACTCCAGCGATCTGGCCGCCGGCAACTTCGCTTATATCGACACCCTCGGCAGCACCCGCAAGGGTCACAACGTCTCCGATCTGTTCACCGGCGGCGACGACAATGCCAAGCACTATGGCTCCCCCCCGGGCAAGTACTACGACCATGTGCATGCTCCGTATTTCAGTGACGTGACGGTGAATGCCGACGGGTCTGAAACTATTAATGCGGCATTTTCCAAATTCACCTGCGCCGGCGCCGCCGGCTGCCACGGTACCCGCTCCAACCTGCTGAGCGGTACCACCAACGATAACGGTACCACGACGGATACGACGGACGATTTCTTTGAAGGCACCCGCCGCACCGGCATTGCGGCCGTCAGCGGCGCCCATCACAACAGCTACGACGGCAAGAAGGATGCAGCTCAGAATACTGTTGGCCTCCACGACGGCGCCAAAGTGGCTGCGGGTTATCGCTTTATCCCCGGCCTCAAGGGGACCGGCAACACAGCCGCCCGTTGGCAGAACGTTGATGCCTCCAGCCATAACGAGTACTTCGGCGCACAGGTAGGCGCAACCAATGCTAGTTGCAACAGCTGTCACGTCCCAGGCGTCTCCGGGTTCGGCATCAGCGCGCGGATGTCGATCGACTCGACTCTCCTTGTTCCCAACCAGTCGATGAGCGGCTTCTGCATCACCTGCCACGGCAACTTCCACTCCACCGGGCTTGAGACCGGCGGCACCAATCAAGACCGCAACCCCTACAATGGCACCAGCGGCGCCTTCCTGCGCCACCCATCCGATTACGTGATCCCCAACCGGGGCGAATACGTCGCCTACACGGCTTACAACATCACCGCCCCGGTCGCACGTACGACCCTGCTCGATGCCGCCAGCCCGACCGTCACCCCGGGGACCGACCTGGTCATGTGCCTCTCCTGCCACCAGGCCCATGCCACCGAGTTTGACGGCATGCTGCGCTTCGACTACGCGCAAATCCTCGCCGGCAACACCGCCAGTCAGAACGGCTGTCTCGCCTGCCACACCACCAAGGGCGTTGCACCGGATCTTCGGTAAGAGAACCAACGCTTGATGCGAAATGACTAGTCACTTCTTGTCTCGGGAGCGCTACGGCGCTCCCGGGACAAGTCTTTCCTGGCAGCTCCTGTTTCTCCCGGCTCAGCGGAAGGAAGAAGTCGCATGAAGAAGTACTTTGCAATGACGGGGGCTCCGCTCCTCCTCTTCGCCCTGGCGACCTCGGCCGCGGCCGGCCTGGTTGGCCAGTGCGCCGACTGCCACACCATGCACAACAGCGAACAGGGGCAAGCCGTGGCCCGAGTGGGCACGACCGGGGTCCTCAGCGCTACCCCGATCCCCAACCTGCTGCGCATGGACTGCATCGCCTGTCACGCGCAAGGGGAGGGGGAGCGGATCGTCACCATGGCCGGGGGGAGCACGGTCCCTCAGGTCTACCACAACGACCCGACCGGCGACCTGGCGGCCGGCAACTTCGCCTACATCTCCGGCACCAAGGCCGGGGTGGGGGAGGCGAGCAACCGCAAGGGGCACAACGTCGTCGACATTGTCGCCGAGGAGAGCGAACTCACCTTCCCGCCCGGCTACCGGCACGCCAGCGCCGCCGTCGGCGAAGGGGGGTTCGACCTGGCGAAATTCACCTGCGCCGGTTCCATGGGGTGTCACGGCTACCGGGGACAGGTGCTCGGCACCACCGGCGACCCGGACTGCAACCCGGAGTTCGAGATCTGCGGGGACGTCACCTACCAATACCGCACGGGCCTGAGCGCCCTCAGCGGTTATGACGGCACCGGCGATTCCTACGAGCTGAAACGGGGCGCCCACCATTCGAACTACGAGGGGCTCAAGGACAACGGTCTGCTCGGCACCGATTTCTACGCCAACCCGCTGGCCAACAGCTACCGCTTCATCCGTTCGCTGCGGGGGTACGGGAATGAAATCGACCGCTGGCAGAACCTGAGCGCCACCAGCCACAACGAATACGCCGGCGGCTACGATCATACCCCTGTCGGGTCGATCAACAAGGAGGTCGATTTCGGCACCACGACCACCTGCAGCCGCTGCCATGTTGGCGGCAGCATCAACGCCACCACCAGCCGGCTCACCACCCCGAGCTCGACTGTCACCGGCTTCTGCATCACCTGCCACGGCAGTTTCCACTCCTCGGGGGTAACCAACGGCAGCAGCGGCGCCTTCCTGCGCCACCCCTCCGACTACGTGATCCCGTCCCAGGGGGAGTACGCCAACTACTCC
>JACZKF010000104.1 GCA_014860175.1 Desulfuromonadales bacterium
TTCGGAAAGAAAAAGGATCATCAGCGTCATGATTGCAGAGAATAGGCCGAACCAGGTACTTCCAAATACGACGGTGGCTTTTGCCCCGGCCATGATCGCTCCGACTGTATGAGCGATGGTGTTCAGAGTCAAAATAGCGGCAAGAGATCGATCAACATTCTCTTGTTTTAATCGTTTCAATAGTGCTGAAAGTTTTGGCTGTTTCTCTTTCTGTTCCTCGATATACGAAGGCGTAATGCTCAACAACACAGCTTCTGCAATCGAACAGAGAAACGAAAAAAATAGTGCCAAAATCACGTAGGAAACTAACAATAGGCCATCAGCACTCATATTAATGATAATCCCCTATTTAGATTGGCCTGGTGCGTCCCTCACCCTGGAGACAGCCCCTCGCCTCCAACTTGGCGATCGGCGCCTCCATCGGCGGATGGGGGGCGCAGAGCGTTGGCCAGCGCCCCCGGGTTGCGGCAGACTTTCGCCCCCGAGGCGTCATATTATATCTACTCTGCAATGTCAACATGGATTAGGGATGCTCCTGCCGACAAGCGACCAACCGGCGGTTTAAAGGCATAGTTTTTTAAACTTGCCTCTATTTGCAATTTGGGGTATATACTCCCGCTGTTTTTCAGGTCCTTCCTCCCCTTCCTTCTGAATCGAAACATTCCTTTTGGGCATGACCATTTTAGAAGTTCACCTGCTGTTCTTGCGGTCGAGTTCCGGCCAAATTTTGCCAAACGGGAATCTCTATGAAGAAATCGGCTTTGCTCATCGTAGCCATGGTGGCGTTTGCCAACCTGGTTCTCTGGGCCTTTATCAACAGGCCTCAATCCGCACCGGAGTGGACAGGTAGCATTAAAGGCGTTTCCTTCAGCCCCCTGCAGAGCTGGCAGAATCCCCTGGAAGGAAAGTTTCCCAACCCGCAAGAGATCGAAAGAGATCTGCTCTTGCTTAAAGGAAAAGTGGGCAAAGTTCGTACATACTCCTCGAGTGACGGACTGGAAAACATCCCTGCCCTGGCCAAAAAACACGGCATCGTCGTCACCGCGGGCGCTTGGCTGGACCGTGACCGGGAGAAAAACGCCAAGGAAATCGCTAACCTCGTTGAGAACGCCGGCACCTTCGACAACATCGACCGACTCATGGTCGGTAACGAGGTCATTCTGCGCCAGGATCTGACGGTTGCGGAAATGACGGAATATCTTTCAGCGGTGCGGGACGCCACCTCGCTTCCGGTTGGTACCGCTGAACCTTGGCATATCTGGTTGAAGTATCCTCAGTTGGCCGAATCGGTTGACTTTATCGCCGTCCATCTGCTTCCGTATTGGGAAGGAGTGGCCGATGATGAGGCCCTCGGTTGGTCGCTGGAGAAGTTCGAGCAGGTTCGAAAGGCGTTTCCCACCAAACCGGTGATCATCGGCGAAATTGGCTGGCCGAGCGACGGAGGCGCCTGGGAGAATGCCGACCCGAGCCGTGTCGGCCAGGCCCGGTTTCTTCGGGAATTCCTGAATATTGCCCAGCACCAAAACCTGGACTACTACATCATCGAGGCTTTTGACCAGCCTTGGAAGGAGGAAACCGAAGGGGGGGTAGGGCCCTACTGGGGTCTTTTCGACTCCGACCGGCAAGCCAAATTTCCGATGATTGGCCGCATCGTCGAGGTCCCCTCCTGGCCCCTGCAGTACCTCGGAGCCCTTCTTCTCGCTCTCGGCCCTATGGTCATTTTCCTCGCCTGCTGGCAAAACATCCGGCAGAGAGGCCGGCTCTTTTTCGCCGCCCTGCTCCAACTGGCCGCCTCCACCCTGGTCTGGACGGTATGTGTTCCCTTGAACCATGACCTTGGGTCGGTATCTCTTCTCCTTTGGGGGATTCTCCTCCCCGCTCAGGGGCTGTTGCTGACCGTGGTTCTGATCAACGGCCTGGAAATGACAGAACTTCTCTGGATCGGTCGATGGCGCCGCCGCTTCCTTCCCGTTACCGCCGCGGAAGACCACACGTTCCCCAAAGTCTCCATCCATTTGGCCATCTACAACGAGCCACCCGACCTGGTAATACAGACCCTGGACAGTCTGGCGCGACTCGATTATCCCGATTTCGAGATTCTGGTGATCGACAATAACACCGTCCGGGAAGAGATCTGGAGACCGGTGGAAGCCCATTGCACCCTGCTGGGTCCCCGCTTCCGCTTCTTTCACCTGCCGGAATGGCCCGGGTATAAGGCAGGCGCCCTCAATTTTGCCCTCGGCCGGACGGCACCGGAGGCGCAGATCATCGGAGTCATCGACAGCGACTACATCGTGAAACCGGACTGGCTTCGGTCCCTTGCCCCCTACTTCGACCGGCCGGAGGTCGGTTTCGTTCAGGCTCCCCAGGATAACCGGGAATGGCAGGGGGACTCCTTCAAGGAGATGATCAACTGGGAGTACAACGGCTTCTTCCAGATCGGCATGGTGCACCGCAACGAGCGCAACGCCATCATCCAGCACGGCACCATGACCCTGATCCGCCGCCGCGCCTTGGAGCAGGTGGGAAGCTGGGGCGAGTGGTGCATCTGCGAAGATGCCGAACTGGGGCTGCGACTGTTTCAGAACGGCTATGAAGGGGTCTACGTCAATCAGAACTTCGGCGAAGGGGTCACGCCCGATTCCTTTGCCGCCTACAAGGGGCAGCGCTTCCGCTGGACTTATGGGGCGGTGCAGATCCTGCGGCGCCACTGGCGTGCCCTCCTCCCCTGGAGCCGATCAGGGCTTACCGCCGGACAGCGGTTCCACTTTCTCACCGGCTGGCTCCCCTGGTTCTCCGACGCCCTTCACCTCATTTTTACCGTCCTGGGTCTCCTGTGGACGGTCGGCATGCTGGTTTGGCCCAGGCATTTCAATTTTCCCCCGGCCGTTTTCCTTCTGCCGCTCTTCGGACTTTTCGCTTTCAAGGTCACTCACTCCTATGTGCTTTACCGCTCCAGGGTCAACTGCACTTTTTCCCAACGGATCGGTGCTTCCATCGCCGGGATGGGGCTGACGCACGTCATCGGCCGCGCCGTTTTCAAAGCCCTTTGCAGCACCCGCCTCGGTTTCCTTCGCACCCCCAAGGGGGAGAATAAACCGGCTCTGATCAAAGGCTTCCTCATGGCCAGGGAGGAGGCCTGCCTGCTGCTCATGCTCCTGGCGGCAGAGATTGCGGTCGTCTGCCGCTTCGGAGTCGACAATCTGAACTCCGTCCTCTGGGTGGCCCTCCTCGCCATACAGTCGCTCCCCTATGCCGCTGCCCTCTTCACCTCAATGGCCAACAGCTTCCCCCGCCTGCGGGCTCCTCTTGGTGCCCGCCTCATTTCCCGCCGAGTGCTGGATTACTGCCTGACGCCTGCATCAGGGCTGCGTTTTCGGGAAGGGCGAGGGCCGGAAAAAGAGGTGGCTTCAGGTCCATCAGGATAAGATCGATGGGCTCTTGTTCGAGCCGAAGCCGTTAATGCAAGATTTCCCCCTGCTGGCAAATTTCGCGGCGATCCTCTAGACTGGATAACATTAAAGATGGGAGTCCTTGGCCCGGTGCGGCCACAGTACCGGTTTAGCGGGAGGACAAGATGTACCCTGGCGAGCGATTCAACAGTATAACTCATCTGGTCGGAGCGGTAGCAGCCGCCATCGGGCTGGTTGTTTTGCTGGTCGTCGGGGCAGAGCAGGGGGATGCCTGGCGGATGACCAGCTTCGCCATCTACGGCACCACTCTCGTCGTCCTTTTCACCTTGTCGACCCTCTACCACAGCTTTCGCGCCGGCCGGAAGAAAGCGATCTTCCGCCGCCTGGAGCATTGCGGGATCTACGTCCTGATTGCCGGCACCTACACCCCCTTCGGTCTGGTCACCCTGCGGGAGAGTTGGGGGTTGACCCTGCTGGCGATCAACTGGGGGCTGGCCGTCACCGGGATCCTCTATGAGCATCTCAGCCGTGACCAGCGGCGGATCCTGCCGGTGGTGCTCTATCTGCTCATGGGGTGGCTGCTGGTTGTTGCCTGGGTCCCCTTGGCGCGGGCCATCGCCCCCACCGGACTGATCCTCATCGTTCTGGGCGGGCTTTTTTACAGCTCCGGCATCGTGTTCTATGCTTTTGACTACAAGTGGCGGTTTTTCCATGGAATCTGGCATCTGTTCGTCCTCGCCGGGAGCGCCAGCCACTATTTCGCCATCCTGCTCTTCGTCGGCTGACCCGTCGTACGGCCGTTTCGCCGGGTGGGCGTTCACATTTGCGGTCGGCAACTTGACGAGATCACGGAAGTAAGTTAATCTTCCGGAATTCTTCTGCCGCGAAGGATCATGAAGAAAAAAACCTCCTCCCGTTGCGTCTTGCTGCTTCTCTCCCTCCTGATCCTGCTGGTGACCGGGCAGGGGTTGGTCTCCGGCTTCGTGCTGTGCGTCGGAGAAAATGGTCACTCCGCCTTCGAGCAGGCATCGGCCGGCCGATGTGCGCCGGTCCAGCCGACGTGCCCCGCTGACGAACACAGTGCCTCCGACTCCTGCAGCCATGACTGCTGCGGCCCCTGTCAGGATTTTTCCACCTCGGATTCCCTCTACGGCCGCACTCGTGGCGATCACGATTTTGCGACCCCGCTGCTG
>JACZKF010000105.1 GCA_014860175.1 Desulfuromonadales bacterium
CACGATATGCTCGCCGCCGACGGTCCGCCGCTCCTCGCAACCATCCTCCCCCCCGGAACGGGTTTTCAAGGTCTCCGGCAATCACACCATCGCCACCTTCAAAACCATCTTCATGCGCCACCTCGACACCCTCACCAATCACACCCCTCCCTTTGTCGGTCCTTGATTGGCGGTGAATTGTCACCTCTTGCTTCGCCGGCTCGGACCAAAAAATCTCTTTTCCGGCTGGGCCAGAAGGGCCGCACACTGTTCGGCCGGGATCGGGCGGCTAAACAGATAGCCCTGGCCTTGCTGGCATTTCTTCTTGCGCAGAAAAGCCAGCTGCTCTTCGGTCTCGATCCCCTCGGCAATCACCTCCAGGTTCATGGTCTTGGCCAAGGCGATGACCGAGGCGGCGATGGCCGCATCGTTGCTGTCGGTCGTAAGATTGCGAACGAAAGTCTGGTCCACCTTCAGTTTTCGAATGGGGAAAAGCTTCAGCGCCCCCAGGGAAGAGTAGCCGGTTCCGAAATCGTCGATGGCCAGTCCCACACCCAGGCGGTTGATCTCCCGCATGGTTCGGACGGCGGTGTCGACATCGCTCATGATGGTGCTTTCGGTGATTTCGATTTCGAGATGACCGGGGTTCATTCCGGTCTCCTGCAGAATGCGTTTGACCTGCTCGGCCAGTCCGGGTTGATGGAACTGCCGCGGCGAGATGTTGGCGGCCATCAGGATAGGCGCAAAGCCCTGGCGCTGCCAGGCCACTGCCTGCTGGCAGGCCGCACGCAGCGCCCACTCACCCATGGGGAGAATGAGCCCGGTCGATTCGGCCAGGGGGATGAAGTCGGCCGGCGACACCAGCCCCTGGCCTGGTCTTTGCCAGCGAAGCAGCGCTTCCACCCCTATCAGGCGACCCGATCGGAGGTCGATCTGGGGCTGATAGTAAAGCAGCAACTCTTCATGCTCCACGGCCCGGCTGAGGCACGACTCCATCTGCAGAAGGTCCCGGGCCCGGGCGTCCAGGTCGGTGGTATAAAACCGGTAGGCGCCTCCCGGCTCGGTCTTGGCTTTGGCCAGAGCCACCTCGGCCGTCTTCAGCAGGACTCCCGGCGAATCGCCATCATCAGGAAACTGGCTGATGCCGATGCTGGCCGACATGAAAAGATCCTGCCCGCCGGCGGTGAACGGTTGGCCGCAGGCGTGAATGATCTTTTTCGAAATCGAGACGGCCGAGCGCAAGTCGTCGATGTCTTCAATGACCACCGAGTATTCGGTACCGCCAGTTCGGGCCACCGTGTCGCTGCTCCGAACGCATCCTTTCAGACGCCGCCCCACCTCGGACAGAACCTGATCGCCGACTTCATGGCCGAGGGTCTCATTGATGCGCTTGAAACGGTTCAACCCTACCGCCAGCAGCAGTGCCTTGCTGCCGGTCCGCTGACATTTGGCGGCCATCTGCGTCAACCGGTCGAACAGCAGGAAGCGGTTGGGCAACGCCGTCACTTGATCATAATTGGCAAGAAATTCCAGGTGTTTTTGCTTCTCCTCCAGTCTTTGTGCGGCCTCCACCTGCGGGGTGATGTTTTCGCAGACCTCAATGAACCGGTCGGCTCGCCCCTCGGCATTGAAGACCGGGAACGACTGGATCCGGGTGACCAGTCGCTGGCCGTTTTCCAGCCGCACCTCCGAGGTCCGGGTCTCGGCTCTTCCAGTCTGCAGCGCCCGGGAGCCGGGACAGTCCTCACAGATTCTCCCTCCTTGCTGGAATTCACTGAAGCAGTGCTTCGCCGGGAATGATTCTGCCGGCCGGCCGAACATCCTGGCCCGTGCCGAATTCACCATCAGGATTTTGTGATTTTCGTCAACCAGGGCTATTCCGAGATCGACGTTTTCCACCAGGGTCCGGTAGATCTCCTCCCGCGCCTGAAGCGCTTCGTCGGCAGCGCGATGGGCGGTGACGTCCTGAATCAGGGCGACGCAGTATACCGGATGCCCCGCTCCATCTCTCACCCAGGCTACGGTAGTCAGACCCCAGAGCACCGAGCCGTCTTTGTGCCGGTAGCGTTTCTGGTACTGGTGCGCCGTGCATTTCCCTTCCCGGGCCTGTTGAAACATCGTCCTGGTTCGTTCCAGATCTTCAGGGTGGGTGATGTCGAAGGCGGAGAGGTTCACCAGCTCAGACCGGGTGTACCCGAGATAATGGCAGAGGGCGGGGTTGACCTGCAGCAGGCTGCCGTCGACCAGGGCGGTGGCCATCCCGGCGGCGGCATGCTCGAAAATGGAGCGGAACCCTTCCATGTCTTGCTGCTCAAGTCCAAAAAGGTCGGGTTCAGTGGCCTTGGTTACGGATTGGATCATTCTCCCCCCAGCTTTTCCTGATTTTGATGAGGCAGTGATTGGCAGCCGGCCAGTCGGTTTTCCCGGAGCAGAATAAAAAATGGGCACGCCTTCCTTCCGAAGACGAGCCCGTAGACCCTTTCTGAGGAAATCTTCTTCGGCAACCCGGCTGTCCGTGTCATCCTTCAAATGGATGACTGAGGACCCGTGGTTTTGCGTCCCCGGATCTCTCCGGGTTTGCCAATTGTCGGAAGCTATCTGAGGGGAAAATAAAACAATTTAGTTGGCAAGGCAATAGAAAACGCCTACTGCCCCTTCAGCAGTTTGGTGAATCCCTCCGGCGGGAGCGGTTTGCTGAGGAGAAAGCCCTGGTACATGTCGCAACCAGATCTGGAGAGAAAGGAGAGCTGTTCCTGAGTCTCGACCCCCTCGGCGACCGCGGTCAGGCTGAGGTTGTGGGCGATGTCGATAATCGTGGTGACGACCGAGGCGCCACTCGGGTCGGTAGCCACGTCGCGAATGAAGGAGCGGTCGATCTTGAGACTGTCCACCGGGAATCGGCGCAGACAGTTGAGGCTTGAATAACCGGTGCCGAAGTCGTCCAGACTCAGTCCCACCCCTAACTCCTTGAGAGTGTGCAGGGTCCGTTCCGCCCCGGCGGGATCGTCCATGACCATGCTTTCGGTCAGCTCCAGCTCCAGCAGCCGTGGCTCGAGGCCAATTTCGTGCAGAAGCTCCGCGATGAGCTGCGGCAGCTCCCCCTTGCGGAATTGGCGCGCTGAGAGGTTGACGGCGACCGTCAGCTCCGGCAGCCCCTCGTCCTGCCAAGCCTTGGCCTGGCGACAGGCTTCCTTCAGAACCCAGCGGCCGAGCGGCACAATCAGTCCGGTCTCTTCCGCCAGGGGGATGAAGTCGCCGGGTGAAACCAATCCCCGCTGCGGGTGGCGCCAGCGAAGCAACGCTTCACAGCCGATGATCCGGCCGCTCGCCAGATCAACCTTGGGCTGGTAATGCAGACAGAACTCCTCTCGTTCCAATGCCTGGCGCAGGGCGCTTTCGAGCTCCAGAGTTTCGAGCAGGCGCTGGTTCATCTCCGGGGCATAGAACGCAAAGTGGCTGCGATCGTTGCGCTTCGCCCGGTACATGGCGAGATCGGCGTAGCGCACCAGGGTGGCACCGTTATCGCTGTCCCGGGGGGAGAGACTGATGCCGAGACTGGCAGTCACCGTAATCTCCCGACCGCCAATAGACAGGGGCCGGGCCAAATTCCCCAGAATCTTCGCCGCCACCACCCCCACATCTGCCGGCTCGGCCACCTCCGCCAGCACGATGACGAACTCGTCCCCCCCCACCCGCGCCACCGTATCGGCCTCGCGAACGTTCTGCTGCAGGCGCTGGGCCACGGCACACAGCACCCGGTCGCCGAATTCGTGCCCGAGGCTGTCATTGATGACCTGAAAGCGGTCGAGATCGAGCAGCAGCACCGCGACCAGGCGCCCCGACCGGTGGGCATAGTGAAGCGACTGTCCCAGGCGGTCCAGCAACAGGGTCCGGTTGGCCAGGCCGGTCAGTTCATCGTGCGTGGCCAGGTGCTGCAGATGTTCTTCGTAGCGTTTTCGCTCGGAGATGTCTTCCCCGATGCTCGCGGCCCCGATCACCTCTCCGGTGGCTGAACAGAGCACCGAGTTGTTCCAGCGGATGAGCCGCCGCTCGCCGGAGCGGGTGAGAATTTCGTTCTCATGATGCCAGGCGGACGGCAGGTTTTCGAGCACTTGGGCGAAGGTGTCCCGCAGGTGGACGTCCTCCGGGGCAACGAAGAGTTCGAACCAGTTGGCGCCCAGAACCTCCTCGCGCCGCCAGCCGGTCAGCCGCAGCAGGTAATCGTTGCAAAAGGTAATCCGGGCGTCCCGGTCGAGCATCATCGAAATCAATTCGACGTTGCTGAGCATGTCGCGATATCGGCGCTCACTTTCGCGCAGCGCATCCTCTGTCTGCTTGCGATCGGTGATGTCCTCGATCACCTCGACGAATTTCCTCGCCCGGCCGTCCACATCCCAGACAGGAAAGGTCTGGATCCGGGCCACCAGCCGGCTGCCGTCGTCCCGGACCCCTTCGGTGACCACCATGGCGGGCTGGCCGGTGGCCAGCGACAAGGTCCCTGGGCAATGGGGACAGACCAGGGCTCGCTTCTCGAACTCCCGGAAGCACTCGACCCCGGTGAGCGACTCGGCCGGCTTGGCAAACATCCGACCGGAAGCGGTGTTGGCCTTGAGAATGCGACGATCTTCCCCGATCAGAGTAATGCCGAGATCGATGTTCTCAACCAGGCAGCGGTACAGCTCCTCGCTCTCCCGCAGGGCCTGCTCCGATGCTTTCTGCCGGGTGATGTCCTGGGTCAGGGCGACGCAGTAGGAGGGGCGGCCTGCCTCATCTCGCACCCAGACCACCGTGGTCAGCCCCCAGACCATCGAACCGTTTTTACGCAGGTAGCGTTTCTCGTAATTGCTGGCACTGCTTTCCCCGGCGGCGGCGGCCAGGAACAGCTCCCTGGTGCGGTCCAGATCGGCAGGATAGGTGATGTCGAAGACCGTGCGATTGACCAGCTCGGAACGGGAGTAGCCGAGAAACTGGCAGAAGGCCGGATTGGCTTGCAGCAGCCGGCCATCGGTGAGGGCGATGGACATTCCGGCGGCGGCATGCTCGAAAATGGAGTGGAACCCCTTGATGCTTGGTTGCTCAACACTGCACAGACCGGTTCCGGTCACGGGTAGGCCTTGGATCATCTTCCCCTCAGTTTGTTTTGAATCGGCGGCGCAGCCGTCTGCCAAACGGTAGTACCGTCGTCATGGCAGAGAAAAAGGCCCCGCCTTCCGAAGACGAGCCCTTAGGGGTTTTTCCGGTGGGAACTTTCCTCGGCAACCCGTGCCTGCCTCGCAAGAGACGGCCGAGGATCGATGGGCTTGGCATCTCCGGATTTCTCCGCGGTTGCCGTTGTCGAAAGCTATCTGCATGAAAAATAAAGTATTTCATAGGTAAAAGCAATGAGGAAATGGCCTTTTAATCCGGGCATGACAGCGCGACGACTCTGGCGGCCATTATCATCGACCGCTCAGGCGCGGGTCGCCCCGGGCCGAGAACGAGTCGGGTAAGGTTTTCCGTCTTGCCCCCCAGCAGCATCTATGGATAATGTTTATTAAATGTCGACAGGCAAACAGGTGAACGGCAGGACGACGACCAGGATCAGATGAATCCCATTGTGAATGAACCGCAAGGAGGAGCGCGCCCCCGGGTGCTGCCCATCGGCATTCGGGCGCGACAATTCCTGCTCATCGCGCTGGTGCTGCTGCCGATGATCTTCCTGCTGGCGTGGACCAACCACCAGCGGTACGAATCGCTGCGCGAAAACGAGCTGCGAACCGAAGAGAAAGTCGCCCAGGGGACGGCCAACACCTTTGCGACCCATGTGCGCGGTATCCGGCAGCATCTCTTTGCCACCGGGCAGGCGATGCTCCGGCTCTCTCCCTATACGCCGGCCCAGGCTACTGAACTGCTCACGGCGACGGCGACCCATTTCCCGACCATCCATCAGCTCAGCTGGGCCAACCCTGCAGGGAAGATACTTTTTTCCAGCCAACCGAAGGCCGTCGGCCGCACCATCGGTGCCAGCCCCTACTTTCAGGAGATCGTCGCCGGCAAGCCCTGGGTCATCAGCGACCTTTTCCAGGGTAGCCTGCAGGGCGACCCGTTTTTTGCCATCGCCGTCCCCGTCGAGGACGAGAATGGTGATCTGCGGGGGGTGCTTGTGGCAGGGATTGGGCCGGAAGAAGTGGGGGCGATGACCATCCCCCAAGACCGTCGCGCAGGGGCGGCCGCCATTTTCGACGCACAGGGGGTGATCGTCCACTTCAGCCCGGCGGCCTCTCTCTCCTGGGAGGATCGCCTGCTCTGGCGGGAGAGCGATCCGTTGCTGCGGCAGGCGCTGGCCACCGGTCAGGTGCAGACCGGTCTGATGACGCCGGCGATGCTGAACGGGGAATGGC
>JACZKF010000106.1 GCA_014860175.1 Desulfuromonadales bacterium
GTGCAACGACGCCTACAGCGCCATCCAGGTGGCGGTCGCCCTGGCCCAGGCCTTCGAGTGCGGGGTCAACGACCTGCCGCTGTCGATGATCCTCTCCTGGTACGAGCAGAAGGCGGTAGCGATTCTCCTGACCCTGCTGCACCTGGGGATCAAGAACATCAAGATCGGCCCGACCCTGCCGGCCTTCATCACCCCCAACGTGCTCAACTTCCTGGTGGAGAACTACAACATCCAGCCGATCGGCACCGCCGAGGCGGATCTCAAGCAGATCCTCGGCTAATCGACCAGCGCATCAGCAACCAAACAGGCGGCCTCCCAGGGGGGCCGCCTGTTTGTCTTTGGCTGAGCGGGAGGCGACCGCCACCTCTTGCATTCTCCTGGCGGGTTTTATATATTGTTTTTTGAATTCACTTGGGAGGGACTTATGCCGATGTACGAGTATTTCTGCGGTCACTGCAGCGAGACGGTAGAGCGGCTCCAGCGCACCCCGGCCGAGGAGATCGCATGCCCCCGCTGTGGCCGCCAGGCCAAACGGATGGTGTCGATCTTTGCCGGTGGCGGCACCCCTGCTGGCGGGGGCTGTGCCCCTGCGGGCGGATCCGGTTTCAGCTGAAAATGAGGGTGCCGGCGCGTGTCGCCGGAGGAAAAAAGAAGAGGGGAAACAGAGCCAAGGGGCGACGCAACGGTCGCCCCTTGGCTGTATTCAGGTCAAGGTGGGCTCAGCGGCGCACAAAGGCGGCGGCGTCGTGCATCAGCAGGTCGAGCTCGGCGGCGCTGCCGGCTTCACCGTAGACCCGGACCACCGGCTCGGTGCCCGACTTGCGAAACAGCATCCAGGAGCCGTCGCCGAACAGGAACTTGCAGCCGTCGACGGTGATCACCCGCTCGATCTTCCGGCCACCCACTTCGCTTGGAGGGGAGGCGAGTTTATCCGACAGCCCGGTTTCCAGTTCGGACGAGAGGCGAATGTTCTGGCGCCGGGTATGAAATTCCCCCACCCGCCGGTACAGATCGGCGAGCAGTTCACGCAGGCTCACCCCTTCCACCGCCACCATCTCCGCCACCAGCAGACAGGCGATGATCCCATCCTTGTCCGGCACATGGCCCCGCACGGTCAGGCCGGCACTTTCTTCGCCGCCGATGAGAATGCGACCGTCAGAGATGTACTGGCCGATGAACTTGAAGCCGACGGGGGTCTCCAGCACCTCTACCCCATGGTGGCGGGCCACCGCATCGACAAAATGGGAGGTGGCCACCGAGCGGGCGACGGCCCCCGTCTTCTTCTTGCGCCGCAGCAGGTAATCGGCCAGCAACGCGAGGATATAGTTCGGCTCGATGAAACTGCCGTCGGCATCGAGGATGCCATAGCGGTCGGCGTCGCCGTCGGTCGCCAGCCCCAGGCGGATCGCCGGGTCGCTGCGCACCAGGGAAATGAAGTCGCCGATGTGCTCTTCGGCCGGCTCGGGGGGATGGTTGCCGAAGTAGGGGTCGAGGTGACCGTTAATGGTGACCACTTGCGCCCCGGCCTCTTCCAGCAACGTATCCAGGTAACCGCGGCCGGTGCCGTACAGCGGGTTGACGGCGACCTTCAGCCCGGCGCGACCGATGGCGGCCAGATCGATCAGTTGACGAACCGCGGCGAAATAGTCAGGGCGAGGGTCGATCTCCTCCACCAGGCCGGCGGCGAAAGCCTGATCCATCGGCAGCTCTTTGTAGCAGATCTCCCCAAGCATGGCGTTGGCCCGGTCTTCGATATCCCGGGTCGTCTCCGGCAGCGCCGGTCCTCCCGAATCGGGGGAGAACTTGATCCCGTTGTAGTCGAAGGGGTTGTGGCTGGCGGTGAAGTTGATGCCGCCGCCGGCGCGGCGCTGCAGGATCTGCTGAGCGATCACCGGCGTCGGCGCATCGCGGTCGCACAGGTACGATTTGATCCCGGCCCCGGCCAGTACCCGCACCGTCTCCCGGGCGAAGTAACGACCCATGAAACGGGTGTCGTAGCCGACCACCACCCCCTTGTCAGCCTTGCCGCTGGCCCGCAGGTGATCGGCAATGGCCTGGGTGACCACCCGGACGTTGTCTGTGGTGAAATCCTCGCAAAAAATCCCCCGCCAACCGGAAGTGCCGAAACTGATACGGCCCATTACATTCCTCCTCCTTCAAAAAGTGACGTTCAGGTGAAAAAAATGGTCTGAGCCCCTCGCCAGCCGAACCAGCCGCCGCACGCAAGAATCACCAGAGCGCAGGCGCCGACCAGAAAACGGTAGCCCCGGTCACCGAGAAACCGCCGGCTATAGCTCACCATTCCCGACACGAAAGAATACCACACGAAATCGGAAAGGATGTGAAAGAGGAAGAAAACGGCGACCCCCGCCGCTCCCGCCTCATACGCCACCGCCATGTACCCCATGCCGACGGTAGCCCACCAGAGAAGGAAGTAGGGGTTGGCCAGACTGACGGCGGCGCCGGCAGCCAGCGGATGCAGCCCGGCGCGGGTGCCGACGCCGGGGTCGAGTTGCAGCCGCAGGCGTGGCAGGCCACGCAGCATGCCGGCCCCCATCCACAGGAGCATGCCGCCGCCGGCCAAGGCGACGATGGCAAACACCGACGGCCGCTGCAGCAGGTCGGAGAGGCCGAAAAACAGCGCCGCCACCAGGGCCGCTTCCAGCAACGCATGGCCGGAGACCAGCAACGGGCCGGCCCAGATGCCGCGTCGGGCGGTCTCGGCGACGGTCACGGTCAACAAAGGACCAGGCATCATGGCGCCAGAGAAGCCGATGAGAAACGACATGCCGGCAATGGCGGTGAGGGTCACGGAAGCTCCTCGTCGGGGGGGAAAAGATGCGGCGGCCGATAACCGCCGAGACCCTGCACATAGGGGCAGTCGGCCGGGAGGATCCCGGCGGCAATGATCTGAGGGGTCAGCGGAACGCAGTCGGGGCGAAGGCGGTGCCGTTGCCCATAGACGGTGCAGAGACGGGTCGTCGGATCGAGCCGGTTGCAGGGGGTCTGCGTGTAGTAGATCTCCCCCTGGTAGTCGATCTTCTCGAAACAGCAGCGGCCACAGCGACGGCAGCGTCTCTCCCACTCTTCTGAAACAGCGGCTATGATGGGCTTCCCGGCAGTCATCAAAAAAGGTTAAGCGAAAGGGAGGTTCCGGGTCAACGGTAAAGACAGGTGTCAGGGGGAAGCCGACCATTTAATGATTGACATCCAGCTACTTGGCATGATAAGAACGACATTCAGATTTTCCAGGCACCACGCAAATCAAGGAGGTTCACCCCCATGCAGTGTCAAACCGTTCTTCCCGGTACCGAGTGTACCTTCTGGTCCAAGCAGGGCTGCGCTTACCTCGGCAACACCTGCCAGAATGTCCTCGAAGAGTGTCAGGGCTGCGACCGCATCGTCCAGGGGACGATCGGCCAGGTCTGCTCCGTCGCCCCTTCCCCCAAACAGAAATGGGCGCCCGGGCTGTGCAACATGGCGACCCACCGCAAGGTGGAGATCAAGGGCCTTGACGCCAAGGCGGTCAACCCGCTGAAGGCATCGAAAAAGGCTTCGGCCAAGAAGAAGTAATCCCCATTTCGCTCATTGCGAAAGGCGGACACCTCACTGGTGTCCGCCTTTTTTTTACCTGAACAGCAGGAACAGCAGCGGCAGTAAAAAAGCGGTGATCAGGCCGTTGAGGCCGATGGCCAGTCCGGCTACCGCCCCGCCGAGACGGTCTATCTCGAGCATCCGGGCGGTGCCTATCCCGTGGGCCGCCGTCCCCACCGCCAGCCCCTGCGCCAGCGGATCACGGATCCCGATCCAGCGGCAGAACTCCGGCCCGCAGACCGCCCCCAGGCAGCCGGTGAGAACGACGATGGCGGCCGTGAGCGAGGGGATGCCGCCGATCTTTTCGACAATGCCGATGGCAATCGGGGTAGTGACCGATTTCGGCGCCAGGGAGACGACGACCTCCCGGCTCCCCCCCAGCAGCCAGGCCAAGCCGCTGGCGGAGACGATCGAGGCGACCGCCCCGGCAAAAACACCGGCGAGGATCGGCAGCCGCCTGGCCAGCACTTCCCGGCGCCGGGCGTACAGCGGCACCGCCAGCGCCACCACCGAGGGGCCGAGGAGAAAGTGAATATACTGTCCGCCAACCGCATAGTCTGCGTAGGGGATGCGACAGACGAGCAGCAGGGCGATGATGGCGCCGATGGTCACCGCCACCGGCGTCAACAGCAGGCTGCCGGTGCGCCGGTAGAGCAGCTGGGCCACGGCATAGACCCCGATGGTCAGGGTGATGCCGAACAGGGGGGTGGTCAGCAGGTCAGTCATCGGCATCGGCTTGGCGCGGTTCCAGCCAGCGCGCCACCCAGCCGGTGACCGCCATCACCACGAAAGTACTGACGACCATGGAGACCAGGATCGGCAGCCATTCGCGCTCGATCAGCCCGAAATAGGTCATGACCCCGACCCCGGCCGGAACGAAAAACAGGGCCAGATGCGACAGCAGCAGTTCCGTCGCCTCCTGCACCCACTCAAGCCGAACCACCCCTACCCCCAGGGCCAGCAGCAGCAGCCCCATGCCGATGACGTTGCCCGGGATCGGCAGGTCGAAGCCCCGGGAAATCAGTTCACCGACAAGCTGCAGCAGCAGCAGGATGGCCAGGCCACGCACCACCATCTCCCTCTCCCTTCTGGGCAGCGTCCGTTAGAGTTCAGCCCGCAGACCTTCCACCACCGCCGCAACCTCGTCCCGGATCTCCTTGGCGGCGGGAGAGCGCTCGTGCAGCAGAAACTCCTGAAAATGGTGCAGCGCCTCCCGGGGATGCTCGCGATCGAGTTCAATATTTCCCAGCGTCAGATGGACGAAGCCGAAGGTGGGATCGAGCCGCAGGGTCTCCTGGCACTCCTTCTCGGCCGCCTCCAGCTCCCCGGTGTCATAGTACATCTCGGCCAGGTTGTAGTGGGCCTGGGCATCCTGCGGGTCGGCGGCTATTACCTGCCGATAGCAGGCCAGCGCCTCTTCGTTGCGCCCCTGGGAGTAGCAGGCATCACCGAGGGAATTCAGGGCGAAAGTGGAATCGGGCTCGATGGCCAGTGCCTTGCGAAAGGCCTGCTCGGCCTGTTCCATCCGTTCGCAGTGAAAATGGACCAGACCGGCACTCACCCAGGCATCGGCCTGCTGAGGATCGAGGCGAAGGATCTCCTCGTAGAGCTTCAGCGCCTCCTCCGCCTGCTGGGCCTCGAAGCTGACATCGCCGAGGGCGTACAAGGTATCCAGGTTCTCCGGATCAAGCTGGCGGGCCCGATGGAGAGCCGTCAGCGCCTCACTCTCCTTGCCGGCTTCGGCCAATGCCTCGCCCAGCAATACGTGGGCCGATGCCGCGTCGGCAAACGCCTGTACCGCCTGCCGCCCAAGCTTTACCGCCGCGGCCGCATCGCCGATCTCCAGCGCTTCCTGCCCCTGCTGTAACAATCTCTCCAGCTCTTGCATGTTGACCTCTCTAGGTGTTGTTTTTCATCAGCGTACTAATAGCCCAAGTCTTCGTTGATCAGACAGACCTGCAGATCGGTAGCCCGGGTCCGCCGCTCGATGATGGTGGTAATGCGACAGATGCGCTGCGGCGAATTGCAATCGGTACAGCGGCCAGTCTTGGCGCAAGGCGTATCGAAGTTGAGGCGCCTGGCGTTGGGGGGGCAAGCGACCTCCTTCACCCGCCGCAAGGCGCTTTCCAGGTCGGCAACGATCTTGTTGGCGCCGGCGACCACGATTACCCGCTTGGGTCCGAAGACCATGGCGCAGACCCGGTTGCCGGTGGCATCGATGTTGACCAGCTGCCCCTTGAGCGTCAAGGCGTTGGTGCTGGTGAAGAAAAGATCGCAACCGAGCTGCTCTTGCATCACCTGTCGGCGCGCCTCGGGCGAAAGACCGGCCCGGCCGTGCACCAGGGTTTTCTTCCCAGCTTCCTGCAACCGTTCCGGCAGGCCAAGCTCAGCCAGCGTCATCGAGCCGCCGAAACCGATGCTGTCGGCCGCCGAGGCGGTGGTCAGCAGATGCGCGACCGCCTCCTGCCGGCTGTCGAACAGGGCGGTAGGGAAGCCGTTTTTCTCCAGCGCCGCCGCTGCCGCTTCCATCAGCTGCCGGCGATGCCAGCGCACATTCTCATCCATCGTTCTCAGTCTCCTTGCTGGGGCGGCCAATTCGCCGCCAACTCCTCCAGGGCGTCCAACAGCCCCCAGGGGGTGGCGGCCATTCCCCTTACCGGCACCCCCAAGGCACGTTCCAGGTCGATCAGGGCCAGGTCGTCGAGGAAGATTTCTTCCCCCTCCTTGAGCATCACCTCCGGCACCAGCAGGGCCGCGCCGAGCGCCACCCCCCGCAGCTGATCGATAATGTCGGCGCCGGCGAGAAGACCAGCGACGCTGACCTGACCACCGAAAAAATGGTTCTCCACCACCTGGACGGCCATCGGAACTCCGGTGCGCCCGCTCAAGTCCCGGACGAAATCACGGATCTCCGCCGCCGCCGAGCTGCCGGTAACGACACTCAGCGATAAGCCGGCCGCCTCAATCCGCTCCGCCTCGGCCAGCACTTCGGCCGCTTCCTGACGAAACAGCGGGATCATGCCGACCCCGTTTTCCACCTGGGGCAGATCCTCGTACTCGGCCAGCGGCGGGAAAGGGCACCCGGCCTGTAAAAAGAGCTCATCGGCGGCAAACAGGAACCGCGACCCCTGTTGGGCCAGGGCCCGCCGCTGCCACCGCTGCACCAGATCGAGCACCGCCGTCGCCTCCGCCGGGGTCGGCCGGCGCAGCTGCGGCAGCCGCTGCCGATAACCGGTCAGCCCGACCGGAACGATGGCCAGCGAACGCACTCCGGGAGACAGGGCGTACAGATCGGTCACCGTGCGCTCCAGCTCCTCCCCATCATTGATCCCCGGGCAGAGGACTACCTGGGTGTGGACGACGATACCGGCGGCCGTCAGCCGCTGCAGCAGCTCGAGGATCGGTGGCCCCGGCTGGCCCAGGAGCCGATTGCGCAGCTGCTCTTCGGTGGCATGAACGGAGACGTAGAGAGGGCTGAGCTGCTGGGCCACAATCCGTTCGAGCTCACCCTCGCGCAGATTGGTCAGAGTGACGTAGGCGCCGTAGAGAAAGGAGAAGCGATAGTCTTCATCCTTGATGTAAAGGGAGCGGCGCAGACCTCGGGGCAGCTGGTGCACAAAGCAGAAGAGACAGTTGTTGCCGCACTGGGTCGGCTCCGGGTGTTCCAGCTGCAGACCGAGGAGATCGCCGCTCTCCTTCTCGATTTCCAGATCCCAAAGCGAGCCGTCGGGCTTTTCTATCTCCAGCAGGATCTCCCCCCCGGCGGCGTAGAGCTGGAAGTCGAGGAGGTCGCGCACCGGTTGGCCGTTGACGGCCAGAATGCGATCGCCGGCGGCCAGTCCGAGTTCGGCCCCGATGCCCTCCGGGTCGACGCCTTCAATCGTCACCATACTAAACGCCGGCTGCTCTAGCCCCGGCGGCACACCGGAGACAGCGAAAATCGTGGACGGAGGAAGCGACAGGAATCATTAGAGAATTTTGCATCGGATGCCTGCCCGGCGGTAAAGACAAAAGTCCCCGCCGGAGGAAGCGCTCTCCGGCAGGGACCTGGATGATCCTGGTTTGGCGGCTGACCGGGTTTCTCAGTCGCCGCGGCCGCCATGCAGACGGAAAGAGCCGTCGGCGGAGGTAATGGACGAAATGGCATGCTTGTACAGCAGGATGTCGCCACCGCTTTCGACCAGCACGCAGAAGCTGTCGAAGGACTTGATGAAACCCTCCAGTTTTTCCCCCGACATCATGACGACAGTCACACGTACCCGCTCTTTGCGGGCCTGGTTCAGATACTGATCCTGGATATTGAACGGGGTCTTAGCCATGGCCGCTCCTTTTATCACGCATAAAATTGTCAATCAACGCGTGGATTCTATCAGACTCTCGCGCGGAATCAACCCAAATAATTTCCTTATCTTGGCGAAACCAGGTGAGCTGGCGCTTGGCGTAATGGCGGGTCTCACGCTGGATCAGGCCGATCGTCTCGGCCCGGGAAAGATCCCCCTGCAGATGGCGAATGACCTCCCGATAGCCGATGGTGCGCAGCGCTTTCAGGGCCGGAGAGTAGCCGCTGGCGAGAAGGTCGGCCGTCTCCTCGACCAGCCCGGCGTCGAACATCGCTTCGACCCGCTCATCGATGCGCCGGTACAGCTCTCCCCGGTCGCCGCTCAGAGCGAGTTGCAGCAGCGCATACGGGCGATCGGCGAACCGGTGTTCGGCCTGCAGGTCGGCGCGCTGCTGGCCGGTGCG
>JACZKF010000107.1 GCA_014860175.1 Desulfuromonadales bacterium
ATGTAGGTGACAGCCTGCGTCTGGACCGGATGGGCGACGAACAGGAGAGCCGCCAGCAGGGCGGCTGAAGCGGCTTGTGGCGCCAGCCGGCTCCCTGCCAACTGCGGGGTGCGAAAGGTCAGGCGCACCAGGGCATAAACCAGCAGGGCGGTGCCGAGGTGGACGGCCAGGTTGAACAGGTGGTAGCCGGTGACGTCGAGCCCGCCCCAGTGAAAGTTAAGGGCGAAAGTGAGATAGCCGATGAACCGGCGGGGATTGTGCTCGTAACCGGCCCCGCCTGGGATGTAGTGGCGGATATCCTGGATGACCGGGTTCTGGCTGATGGAGAACAGGTCGTCGAGGGTGAACGGCGCCTGGAAGCTGTTGGCATAGGCCAGGGAGCCGAGAAGCAGAACCAGTAGGAGATGGCAGAAGGGGTGCGAAAAGAATTTTTTCATGGCTCGACAGCAAAATGGAAATAAACGAGGCAGGACCTCTAGAGATGAATGTTGTCGGTCTTTTATAATCCTTTTCCCGCATTTATCGCAAGTTGTTCGTGCCAGGAATTGCTATTAGTGGGTGTTTAACTTCAGGGGAACTTGCCAGTGGGGTGAAATTCTCTTGCCTTAAAGGGGTATGTGGCCGTATTGTTCACGAGATGAACGATAACGAGCCGATGGACCAGACTGCCCTTCGCTCCCTTCTGCTTATGGCTGAATTGGAGAAAGGAGAGCCGATTTCCCAGCGGGAGATCGCCAGCCGGCTTGGCATTGCCTTGGGGTTGGTCAATGCCTACCTGAAGACACTGGTGAAAAAGGGGTTCGTGCAGGTCAAGGCCTATCCGCGCAACCGCTTCGCCTATCTTCTCACCCCCAGGGGGTTTACCGAAAAAAGCCACCTTGCCTACCGGCATCTCAGCAATTTTCATAAACTCTATCGGATAACCCGCCAGGATAGCCTTGCCCTGTTCGAGTCCCTGCAGCGCCAGGGGGTGAAGTCGATCTCTTTCTGTGGCGTGGACGACCTGACCGAAATCGCCTATCTCTCTTTGCGCGAGGCGGGCCTCGTCCTTACAGCGGTGATGGATGAGGAGGCCGGTGGCCGTTTCCTCGACCTGCCGGTGATCTCAATGGCGCAGGGGGTGCGGGAAGGGACGGGAGCGATTTTCATCAGCTCGCTGCAGAAGGTAGAGCAGCTTAGGACAGCTCTCCTCGATCTTGGGGTGGGGGGACAGGATATCTACTCCCCCTCCTACAGCTTCGAAGAGGTGCTGAGAGGATGAGGCCGAGGCGAAGCAGGAAATCGCCCCCCAGGAGATCGAGCGTCGGGGGATGAGCAAAGCCTGGGCCAAACTGTTGCCGGCGCCGATCCGGGTCAAGCTGGAGGGGAGTGCGTATCTGCAGCAGGCCGTCCTCAACACCGGCTGGCAGTTTGCCGACAATATCCTGCGGATGGGTGTCGGTCTGTTCGTCGGAATCTGGCTGGCGCGCTATCTCGGACCGGAGCAGTTCGGCCTTTTCAGCTACGTTCTGGCTTTCGTCGCTCTCCTGACCCCTCTGGCAACCCTCGGGCTGGAAGAGATCATCACCCGCGAGATGGTGAAAGATCCCGCCGGAAGGGAGGAGATCCTGGGGTCGGCTTTTGCCCTGAAGGTGGCCGGGGGCGGGCTCGCCTTTGTGGCGGCGACCGGGTCGATTCTGCTGCTGCGACCGGCCGACCAGATGAGCCACTGGCTGACCGCCATCATCGCCGCCGGGATCGTTTTTCAGGCCTTCAACGTCATCGAGTCGTGGTTCCACTCCCAGGTGCAGGCCAAGTACCAGGCTTTGGCCAAGAGTATCGCCTTCACGCTCTGTTCGGTCGTCAAGATCGCCCTGATCGTTGCCGGCGCCCCTCTGATCGCCTTTGCCTGGGTCGCTTCCCTGGAAATGGTCATCGGTTCGGCCAGCCTGGTCGGCATCTACCACCGGCTGGGCCATCGGCTGCGGCGGTGGAAGATCAGTCTGGCCAGGGGCGGCAGTCTGCTGCGCGACAGCTGGCCGCTGCTGTTCACCAATATCGTGATCATCGTCTACATGCGCATCGACCAGGTGATGCTGGGCGAAATGACCGGGATCGAGGAGGTCGGCATCTATTCGGTGGCCGTTCGTCTGGCCGAGGTCTGGATGTTCATCCCGATGGCCATCTTTTGGTCGGTCTACCCGGCCATCGTCGAGGCGAGAGCGACCAGCGAGGCTCTGCTTTACGGGCGGCTCCAGCAGCTGTACAACCTGATGGCCTTCTCCGCCTATGCGCTGGCCATCCCCGTCACCCTGAGTGCCAACTGGCTGGTCGGCGCCCTGTTTGGTGAAGCCTACGCCCGCGCCGGTCTGATGCTGGCGGTCCTGATCTGGGCCAACGTTTTCACCAATCTGGAAGTCGCCCGCAGCGCTTTTCTGTCGAGCATGAACTGGACCAGGCTCCATCTGGTCACCGTGTCTCTCGGCGCCCTGCTCAACGTGGGGCTGAATCTGCTGCTGATCCCGACCTACGGGGGGAACGGAGCGGTGGTCGCCTCTCTGCTCTCTTACTGGTTTGCCGCCCATGGGACCTGTTTCCTGTTCAAGCCGCTGTTCAGGACCGGCACCATGATGACCAAGGCGATGCTCTATCCGAAGATCTGGTGACCTTCCGAGGAAAGTGAGTGGAAAACCGATGCCCAACTGTCTGATCTGCGCCGACCCCATCGCCCCCTTTATCGATTTCGGCCCAATGCCCCTGGGCAATGGATTTCTCCGCCCGGACCAGTTTGCCGAGGAGTACCGCTTTCCGATGCAGGTCGGCTTCTGCAACGGCTGCGGGATGGTGCAACTGCTCGCCCAGCCGGAGAGAGAGCGGATGTTCCACGAGAACTATGCGTTCTTTTCCGGCACTTCCCGCTATATGGCCTTGCATTTCCAACGTTTTGCCGAGCAGGTCAACGCCGGCTATCTGTCGGCGGCCGAGCCTTTCGTGGTCGAAATGGGGAGCAACGACGGCATTTTGCTGCAGAATTTCGCCGCCGCCGGCATCCGGCACCTGGGGATCGAGCCGTCGAAGAATGTGGCCCAGGTCGCCATCGACAAGGGGATCGCCACGGTGACCGAGTTTTTCGGCGCCGAGCTGGCCCGGCGGATCGTGGCCGAGCGCGGGCAGGCCGACGCTTTCCTGGCCGCCAACGTCATGTGCCACATCCCCTACCTGCACTCCATCGTCGAGGGGATCAAAATCCTGCTCAAGCCGGCCGGAGTCGTCCTCTTCGAAGACCCCTACCTGGGGGATGTCATCGAGAAGACCTCCTACGACCAGATCTACGATGAACACACCTTCCTCTTTTCCGTCGCTTCGGTCGGGCACCTGTTTGGCCGCTACGGGATGGAGATCATCGATGTGCAGCCGCAGACGACCCACGGCGGGTCGATGCGCTACGTCATCGCCCACTGCGGGGCACGACCGGTCTCCCCCCGGGTGCAGGACCAGCGGGAAAAGGAGCACGCCCTTGGCCTGCACCGGCCGGAAACCTATGACCGGTTCCGGCGCAACTGCGAAGAATCCCGCCGCCAGCTGATGACTCTGCTGACCGGGCTCAAGGCGCAAGGGAAGCGGGTGGTCGGTTACGGCGCGACTTCAAAAAGCACGACCATCACCAACTACTGCGGAATCACCCCCGATCTGGTCGAATTCATCAGCGACACCACCCCGATCAAGCAGGGGAAGTTCAGCCCGGGGGCGCATATCCCGGTGCGTCCCTACGATGAGTTTGCCGGCCGCCATCCCGACTACGCCCTCCTCTTCGCCTGGAATCATGCCGCCGAAATCCTGGAGAAGGAGAAGGCGTTCGGCGCCGGCGGCGGCAAGTGGATCGTCTACGTCCCCCGGGTAGCCGTTCTGGACGGAGAAGAATGAGGCCGTTTTCCTTCGATATCGACACCGGCGGCGCCTGCAACCTGCGCTGCCCTTCCTGTGCCCAGGGGAACGTGCGGGAGCATCGGCTGCCGCACGCCTTCATGGCTCCGGAGCTGCTGGCAAAGATCATCGCCAAGGCGAAATCCGAATGCCTGCTGACGCGGGTCAACCTGTTCGTCTGGAGCGAGCCGCTGCTTCACCCCCGGCTGCCGGAGCTGATACGGGTGGTGCAGGAGGCCGGGGTGGCCTGTCATCTGAGTTCGAATCTCAACCTGCTGCCGGATGCTGACGCCATCATGGCCGCCGACCCGGCCAGCTTCAAAGTCTCCGTCTCCGGCTTTACCCAGCAGAGCTACGGCTTCACCCACCGGGGGGGCGATATCGAGCGGGTGAAAACACATCTGCTCGAACTGGTGGCGGCGAAACAGCGGGCCCGGGCCAAAACCCGCATTTACGTCAATTTCCATCGCTACCGACACAATCTGCGGGAGGAGTTGCCGCTGCGGGAGTGGCTGGCCGGCATCGGCGTCGATTTCGAGCCGATCTGGGCTCAGATGCTCCCCCTGGAGAAGGTTCTCGGTGTTCTGGGTGCAGGGGATTTCGATTTCCCCCTGACGGAGGAAGACCATCGTCTCATCGATCACCTCGCGCTGCCGCTCCGCCAGACGTTGGAGATGGCGCAACACTACCGCCACCAGCCGTGTCCGCTGCGGGACCGGCAGTTCAGCATCGACTGCCAGGGGAACGTGCAGCTTTGCTGCGGCGGTTTCGACAACCGGCGCTTTACCGTCGGCAATTTTCTCGCTCTGTCGCTGGCGCAGATCCAGAGACGGCGGGAAGAGCACCCGATCTGTGGCCTGTGCATGCACCATGGCGCCCACGTCTACATGACCTTCGGGGCGCCGGAGATGGACCATCTGGCGCTGGCAAATATCCCCCCCGAAGAGGCGAAGCGCCTCGGCCAGGAGCTGCGGGGGAAACGACTCAGGCAGCGCCTCGACCGCTGGTACCGCAAATCCCCCCTGACTCTCCCCCCCGGCGGGGAAGCGGCCGTACTGAATCAACTCCATCGTCTGCACCGCCTGGCCGCAAGGGTGCGCCACGGGTGGCCGGGTCGGACCGGAAGGAAACCGTCATGAAGGGTGGGTCTACCCCTGCTCCCTTGCGCGCAACCCTTATCGGCGGTTTGCGGCGCCTGCGGCGCCTGCTGGTCCCGGAGTTGCTGGAGTATGCCCCCCTCGGCTGGGACACCCCGCTGGGAGTCGGCGACCAGGGGTGGCTGGCTGACGAAGTGGCCGCCGAGGAGAGGCGCAAGTGGGAGCGCTTCGCCGAACTGCTGGCGCAACCTGGCCCCCTCGGCTTCTCCCACGAGGCCGCCTCGCTGACCGAGGTGGAGAATCTCGCCTTTCACAATCTCCACCTCACCTACGGCTACGCGCTGCTGCGCGCCGCCTGGGGGAAGGAGGCGATTTCGGTCCTCGACTGGGGGGGTGGGCTCGGCCATTACGGTCTGCTGGCCAGGGCGCTTCTGCCGCCAGAGGTCGCCCTGGATTATCACTGCAAGGAGGTCCGCACCCTGGCGAAGCTGGGAGGGGAGATGGCCCCCCAGATCACCTGGCATGACGACGACCGCTGTCTGGGGAGTTCCTACGATCTGACCCTGGTCAGTGGCTCGCTGCAGTACATCCGGGACTGGCAGCGGTTTCTGCAGCAGATCCGTAACGCCACCCGCCGCTACTTTTTCCTGACCCGGACACCGGTGGTCCGGGAAGTGCCGACCTTCCTCGCCGTCCAGAGGGCCTACGGCACCCGGATGCTCCATCTCCAGTTCAACGAGTCTGAGCTTCTGGCCCACCTGGAGCGGCTCGGTTTCCGCCTGGAGCGGGAGGTGGTCATCGGCGACCGGATCTATATCCGTAAAGGGCCTGAGGATGCGCTCCTCAAAGGGTGGCTCTTTTCGGTCTGAAGGGTTCATGATGAAAAACAAGCTCACTCTCGCCCTGCGCTCCCTGTTCAGCCGTAACGGGCGAAATCTGCTCCGGATGGCGCTGCTCAACCGCAGCGTCGTGCCGCTGTTTCGCCTGCAGTCGTCCCTCTCCCGCAGTTTTCTGCCGGGTCCGACGATGATCTGCATCGAACCGACCAACCGCTGCAACCTGAACTGCCAGATGTGTGTGCGCCGGTACTGGGATCCGGCGGCCAACCCGCTGGGGGACATGAGCTTCGAGTTCTTCGCCCGGCACATCCTCGGCCATCTTAAGCCGTACCAGATCGTCAATCTGCAGTGCGTCGGCGAGTCGCTCATCAGCAAAGATTTCTTGCCGATGCTCAGAGCGTGCAAGGAGGTCGGCTGCGTCACCACCTTCACGACCAACGGGGTGGTGCTGAAGAGGTATGCCGATGCCGTCGTCGATCTTGGGGCGGACGAAGTCTGCATCTCCATCGACGGCATCGAGACTCTCAAGAAACTGAGAAAAGTCGACATCGGCAGGATCTTCGAAGGAATCGACGCCGTCAACGCCGCCAAGCGCCGGCAGGGGAAGAAGTCGCCGCTCCTTGCCGTCAACTGCGTGGTGACCCGCGACAACCTGCCGGAGCTGCCGGAGCTGGTCGACCTGTTGGGGGAAAAAGCGGTTTCCCGGCTGACTCTCATCCATCTGATCGCGTATGATACGGAATTGATCGGGCAGTCGGTAATCCCTATCCACACCGAGGCCGAAAAGGTCTTTGCGACGGTCAGAGAGAGGGCGAAAAAACAGGGGATCGAACTGCTGGAGCCGCCGCCACCGGGGGCCAGATTCAAGTGCCGCCAGCCCCTGCGGTCGCTGTTTATCAACTGGAACGGGGACGTGCGTCCCTGCTGCATGTCGACCCTCAACGAGGAAGGGGCGCTGCTGGTCGGCAACGTCTCCGAAACCCCGATCCCGGCGCTGTGGAACAGCAACTACATGCACCAGCTCAGGCGGGCACTGGAGAGGGAGCGGGAGCTGCCGGCCATCTGCGGCGACTGCCCGATCCGCCGCTGCGACATGAAAGCACACCTGCATCTGTTTTCACCGGCCTCTGGAGGAGCGGATGGGCCAGCCCCTCAGTGATGCGGCGCTCGCCGCCGACTTCGCCGGCAAGACCGTCCTGGTGACGGGGGGGGGCGGTTACCTCGGCTCGGCTCTGGTGGCGTTGCTGCACCGGTTCGATTGCCACATCGTGCGCCTCAGCCGGCATGGGGGCACCGGCCAGGAGACGGCGGCTTGGAGAGTTCGCGAGCTGCGTGGCGACATCGCCGACCCCGCGATCTGGGAGCAGAGCCTGGGGGGAGTCGACTTCGTCTTCCATCTGGCCGCCCAGACCAGCACCTACATTGCCAATGCCGATCCGGTGGCCGATCAGGCGGTCAATGTCGCGCCGATGCTCTACCTGCTGGAGGGGTGCCGCCGCCAGGGGGTGTCTCCGACCGTCTGCTTCGCCAGCACCGTCACGGTCGCCGGCCTGCCGCAGCGCCTGCCGGTCGACGAGACGCATCCCGACCATCCTCTGACCATCTACGACCTGCACAAGCAGATGGCGGAACAGTATCTGCGCTGGTATGCCGAGCAGGGGCTGGTCCGGGGGGTGACGCTGCGGCTGGCCAACGTCTATGGCCCCGGGCCACACAGCGGCAGTGCCGATCGCGGCATCTTGAACCAGATGATCCGCCGGGCTCTGGCCGGGGAGCCGCTCACCGTCTATGGGGGCGGGGAGCAGCTGCGCGACTACGTCTATGTCGACGATGTCACCCGGGCCTTTGTCGCTGCCGCCGGGGAGGCCGAGAGGTTGAACGGACAGCATTTCGTCATCGGCAGCGGCGAAGGACACAGTATCGCCCAGGCCATGGAAATGATTGCCGAGGGGGCGGCGGCCAGAACCGGCCAGGCGGTTCCGGTGCTGCACGTCGAGCCACCAGCGGCCCTCTCTCCCATCGAGGGGCGCAATTTTATTGCTGACCCGCGACGATTCGGCCAGGCTACCGGGTGGCGGCCCCACTACTCGCTGGCGCAGGGGATCGAGCGGACCATGGAGGCTTTCCTATGCAAGTCCTGATCATCGGCGGCGCCGGCTTTCTCGGCGCCAACCTGGTGCGGCGCTGTCTGGCCGAGCCGGAAGTCGAGGTGACCGTTCTCGACTCTCTGGATCCGCATCTGCATGCCACCACCCGGCATCTGCAGGAGGTCTGGCCGCGGATCCGTTTCGTCCGGGGAGACCTGCGCGACGAGACGCTGCTGGCGGATGTCGTCCAGGGGCAGGAGATCATCTTCAACTGCGCCGCCCAGACCTCCCATCCGCTGTCGATCCAGTATCCGCTCCTTGATGCCGAGATCAACTGCCTGGGGAACCTCAAACTGCTGGAGAGCCTGCGGCTGCTCAACAGCAAGGCGCGGATCGTCTACACCTCGAGCAGCACGGTCATCGGCAAGGCCCAGACCCCGGTTGTGAACGAGGACCACCGCGAACGCCCGCTGGAGATCTATTCGGCCAACAAAGGGGTAGCGGAGAAATACTACCGGATCTATCACACCATCCACGACCTGCAGACGGTGGTGCTGCGCTTTGCCAATCTCTACGGCCCCTATGGCAAGGGTTTTCAGGAGTTCGGCTTCATCAATTATTTCATCCACCTGGCCCGCACCGGTCAGGAGATCCGGATCTTCGGTTCAGGGATGCAGACCCGCAATGTCCTGTATGTCGAAGATGCCGTCGACATCCTCTGGCGGGCCGCCCAGGAACCGCGCCTGGTGGGGGAGAGCTGGTTTGCCACCAGCGACCAGCACCTGACGGTGGCGGAAATCGCCCAAACCATCACCCGGGTCTTGGCCAACGGCCGGGTCAGCCACATCGACTGGCCGGAAGAACGCAAGCGGATCGAAATCGACCAGGTGATCTTCTCGGCCGAGCGGCTGCGTTCCGTCCTCGACTGGAGACCGCGGTTCGATTTCGAGCAGGGGCTCCGAAGACTACTGCAGCTCGAGAATCAACCCAGCTGAGAGATGCGCGTATGAAGATCGTTGTCACCGGCGCCCTGGGACATATCGGTTCGCGCCTGGTCCACAGACTCCCCGACTCTTTCCCGACGGCACAGGTGCTGCTGGTGGACGACCTCTCCACCCAGCGCTACTGTTCGCTCTTCAACCTGCCGGCGCACGGTCGCTACCGCTTCGTCGAGGCCGACGTGCTGAGTGCCGACCTGGAGGAGCTGTTTCGCGGCGCCTCGGCGGTCGTCCACCTGGCCGCGATCACCAATGCCGAGGGGAGCTTCCAGAACGCGCAGCAGGTCGAAGAGGTCAATTTCACCGGCACCCGCAGGGTAGCCGCCGCCTGCCTGCGAAGCGGCGCGCCGCTGCTCTTCCTCTCGACCACCAGCGTCTACGGGACCCAGGCCGAAGTGGTGGACGAGAGCTGCAGCGCTGCCGAGCTGCAGCCGCAAAGCCCCTATGCCGAATCGAAGCTGCGGGCCGAACAGCTGCTGCAGGAACTCGGCCGGGAGGAGGGGCTGCGCTTTGTCATCTGCCGGTTCGGCACCATTTTCGGCATTTCGCCGGGGATGCGCTTCCATACGGCGGTGAACAAGTTCATTTGGCAGGCCTGCACCGGGACCCCCTTGACCGTCTGGAGTTCGGCCCTCGACCAGCAGCGCCCCTATCTCGATCTGGAAGACGCCGTTCGCGCCCTGCGGTTCATCATCGGGCGCGATCTCTTCGATGGCGAGGTCTACAACGTCCTGACTTTGAATGCGACGGTGCGGGAGATCGTGGCGGCGATCCAGGGGTGTGTGCCGGACGTGACGGTCAACCTGGTCGAAGCCCGGATCATGAACCAGCTCTCCTATGCCGTCTGCTGCCGCCGCTTCCGGGAGCTCGGCTTCGAGTTCACAGGCGATCTGCAGCGGCGGGTGGCCGAGTCGGTGGCCCTGCTCAGAGGGGTGCGGCAGTGGTAGGAGGAGGGGGGCCTTTCGTCAGCATCGGCATCACCACCTACAACCGGCACGACCTGCTCCGGGAAGCTCTTGCCTCGATTCTTGCCCAGAGCTTCACCGACTTTGAAGTGATCGTCGGCAACGACTACCAGGCGGAAACACTGACCGGCGAGATGCTCGGCATCGACGACCCCCGCATTCGTTTCGTCAACCATCCGCAGAACCTGCGCGAAGTAGGGAACATGAACGCCCTGCTCGCCCTGGCCTCCGGCCGCTATTTCACCTGGCTTTTCGATGACGACCTGTATGAGCCCGGCTTCCTGCAGGCGGCCCATGAGGCGCTGGTGAAGACAGGCTTTCCGCCAGCCCTTTTCCCCTCCTACCGGGTGGTCAAGGGGACGGCGACCGCTCCGGCGCCGGCCATCGGCCCCGGCGCCGTCCGCCAGCTCGACGGGGGGGAATACCTGCGCGGCTACTTCTCCGGCCGGCTGAAGCTGATCTCCACCTGTGGGCTGTTTGCCACCGAAACCCTGCGGCAGGTGGTCGGCGGCATCGAAGAGCTGAGCGGGTCGGCCGTCGGGCTCTACAGCGAGTACCATTTTCTGATCCGCTGCGCGCTGCTGGAGCGGCTGGTCTATCTGGATGCACCTTACGTCGTCTTCCGCGCTCATGACGGCTCCTGGGGGGCGAACAACCGCGATCTGGCCATTTATCTGCACGCCGGCGAGGCGCTGGTGCGCCGCTGCAGCGAGATCCTCTTGCACCCTTTACTGCGCCGCGATTATGA
>JACZKF010000108.1 GCA_014860175.1 Desulfuromonadales bacterium
CCCATAGTGAAACCCTGGCCGGCCGGATGGATCGGACCTTGCACATGGAAGATGGTCTGTTCATCGATTAACCGGCGCTTCAATCCCTCGCCGGCGGGTCGATGTTTTCCTTTACACCCCGGACCCGATCAACTAAAATACCGCATTTTCATGCATTCCTCTACCAGGAGCAATACCTCGATGGTCCGCAAGGCGGTTTTTTTTCTCCTGTTTTTTCTCATGCTGTTACCCGCCATGGCGGCCGCTCAAGGGTGGCCGATCGATGAGATCGTCATCCAGGGCAACCGCCGGGTCGACCAAAGCGCCATCCGCGCCGTCCTCGGTGTTCGCCCCGGGGCAGAGGTCACGCTGGAGCAGATCGACCAGGATATCCGGGCCATCTTCCGTCTCGGCCGCTTTCAGGACGTGCAGGCCGAGGTGCAGTCCGAGAACGGCCGCCGGATCCTGGTTTATCAGGTGGTGGAACGCCCGCTGGTGCGCCGCGTCGAATTTGACGGCAACAAAGAACTCTCCTCGGACAAGCTTCGCCCTCTGGTCACGGTCAAGGCGCCCGAGATTTATCACCCGGCCAAGGTGGCGGAGAGTATCGAGGCGATCCGCCACGCCTACACCGAAGAAGGGTACCACTCCGCCACTGTCGAGCCCGAGCTGAAGGTCGGGGAGGAGAACGAAGCCACTCTGACCTTGCGCATTGCCGAGGGGGAGAAGGTCCTGATCCGGGCCATTCGTTTCGAAGGGAATCGTGTCTTTACCGACAAAGAGTTGAAGAAGGTGATGGCGACCAGGGAAAAATGGTTTCTCTCCTGGATGACCGGTCGTGGCACCTACAACGAGCCGATGCTGGAGAACGACCTGGAAATCATTGCCGACCACTATTTCAACCAAGGGTATGTGCAGGTCAAGGTGCGGCAGCCGGTTGTCTCCATCAGCGATGACAAAAAAGGGATGGAGATCCTGATCGCCATCGAGGAGGGAACCCAGTTCCGGGTCGGGGAAATCGACGCCCAGGGAGACCTGCTGCCGAGCCGGGAGGCGGTGCTGGCCCTGGTGAAGCTCAAGGAGGGGGAGGTCTTCAGCCGCCAGCTCCTGCGCGAGAGCGTTCTCGCCATCAACAACTCCTATGCCGATCGCGGCTACGCCTATGTGAACGTCTCCCCGCTGACCCGCATCGAACCGGAAAACCAGACGGTCAAGATCGTCTTCGACATCGAAGAGGGAATTCAGGTCACCATCCAACGGGTTCGCATCACCGGCAACACCAAAACCCGCGACAAGGTCATCCGGCGCGAGGTGCAGGTGACGGAAGGGGATCTTTACGGCGCCAGCAAACTCAAGGAGACCCGCCGCCTGATCCATAACCTCGGCTTTTTCGAGGAAGTCAACGTGACCACCGCCGCCGCCGCCGAGCCCGAACTGATGGACGTCACCATCGACGTCAAGGAACGGCCGACGGGGACCTTCACCGTCGGGGTCGGTTATTCTTCTATCGATGGGGTGGTCGCCCAGGGGTCGGTCAGCCAGGAGAACTTTCTCGGCCGCGCCCTCAAGCTCAACGTCGCCGGCTCCTTCGGCAGCCGCAGCACCACCTACCAACTCGGGCTGACCGATCCATGGTTTCTCGACTACAACCTGACGCTCGGTTTCGACCTGTACAAGACAGAGCGCGAATGGGCCGACTTCACTCGCAAGGCGATCGGCGGCAATATCAAGGTCGGAGTTCCGGTCACCACCGATGTTCGAGCCTTTTTCCTCTATAAATACGAAGAAAAAGAGATCATCGACGTCGACCCCAATGCCTCAAAGTACATCCGGGATCAGGAGGGGACCTCCTCCGTCTCTTCGATCACCAGTACGCTGGTGCGCAATACCACCGATTACCGACTCGACCCCTCGCGGGGGGCCGTCTCTTCGGTCGCCGTCGAAGTGGCGGGTCTGGGCGGGACCCAGAAGTTCGCCAAATACGGGCTCGACCACCGGCATTTCTTTCCGCTGAAGTGGGACACGGTTTTCTCCGTGCACGGCTATCTCGGCTACATTCACGGCTGGGGGGGGGAAGATACCCCCATCGACGAGCGCTTTTTTCTCGGTGGGCTCAATACGATACGTGGCTTCGAGTCGCGGCGGGTCGGTCCCCGGATCAGGTCGGTAGCCACCGATCCGCTCACCGGGGCCACCTTGGTGGATGACTACGAATATATCGGCGGCGAGAAAACGGCGTATTTCAATTTCGAATACCTGGTTCCGCTGCTCAAGGAGATGGGGCTCAAGGGGGTTGTCTTCTTCGATACCGGCAACGCCTGGGATTCAGGTGAAGAGTACTTCTCCGACATGCGCTACAGCGTCGGAACAGGGATCCGTTGGTTCAGCCCTCTCGGGCCGCTGCGCCTGGAGTGGGGGTACAACCTCGATCCGCGGGAAGATGAACCGCGTTCCCGGGTCGACTTTTCCATCGGCAGCTTCTTTTAAACCGCAGTCATACGCAAGGAGATCGTTATGAAACGCCTTATCGGATTTGCCCTGGCCGCTCTGTTGC
>JACZKF010000109.1 GCA_014860175.1 Desulfuromonadales bacterium
GGGGGCGCGCATTATCGTCTGTCACGGCGAGACCATCGCCGAGCCGGTGGCCCAGGGTACCAACCTGGCCGCCCTGCAAGCCGACATCGACATCCTCTCCCATCCGGGGCTGATCACCCCCGAAGAGGCGGCTCTGGCGGCGGAGCGCGGCATCTGCCTGGAGATCACCACCCGTCGCAGCCACGCTCTGACCAACGGCCACGTGGCCAAGGTGGCGCTGGCCGCCGGGGCCAAACTGGTGGTCAACTCCGACAGCCACGCCCCCGGCGATCTCACCCCCCCTGGCGATGGCCCGCAAAATCGCCCTCGGCGCCGGCCTGACCGAGGAGCAGTTCGAGCAGTGCCGGCGCAATTCCGAAGAGCTGGTGAAAAAGGCGCTGGGCTGAAAACCAATCGTTTCACGCAAAGGCGCAAAGGCGCAAAGGCGCAAAGGCGCAAAGACGCAAAGACGCAAAGACGCAAAGACGCAAAGAAAAGAGATTCTGAAGTCTTGTTTTTGGAAAAAATCATGAATCTTGGTTTTGCCTTTCTTTGCGTCTTTGCGGCTTGAGCGAGCAGAGCGAGCGGGCGTGAGATAAGATTGGATTCAATGGTGAAAGGGGATGCCACAATGGACGACCAACAATACGCCTTTCTCAAGGAACTGATCGAAACCCCCAGCCCTTCGGGGTATGAGCAGCCGGTGCAGCGGGTGATCCGCCGCCAGTTGGAAGGGGTGGCCGACGAGTTGCGCACCGACATGATGGGGAACCTCATTGCCCGGATCGCCGGCGCCGATGGGACCCCCCGGATCATGCTGACCGGTCACTGTGACGAGATCGGTTTCATGCTCCGCTACATCGACGACCAGGGATTTCTCTACTTTGCCCCCATCGGCGGCGTCGATGCCCATCTGGTCCCCGGCCAGCGGGTGCACGTGCATACCGCCAGCGGTCCGTTGCTCGGAGTGATCGGCAAAAAACCGATCCATCTGATGGAAGCCAAGGACAAAGAGACGGTCCTCAAGTTCAAGGAGATGTTCATCGACATCGGCTGCAGCAGCCGCGAAGAGGCGCAGCAGCGGGTGGCGGTCGGCGACCCGGTGACCATCGCTGTCGGGCTGGCGCGCCTGCTCGGCGACCGGATCACCGGCCGTGCCTTCGACGACAAGATGGGAGCCTTCGTTGTCGCCCGGGTGCTGCAGGAGGTGCGTCGGCGCGGCAACCTCCCCCCGGTCGACCTCTACGGCGTCTCCACCGTCCAGGAGGAGCTCGGCCTGCGCGGCGCCGTGACCAGCGCCTATGAGGTGCGCCCCGACCTGGCGATCATCGTCGAAGTCGGCTTCGCCACCGACTTCCCCGGGGTGGAAAAGAAAGAGGTCGGTGAGTTCAAGGTCGACGGCGGCCCGATCCTTTCGCGCGGCGCCAATATCAATCACGCTCTCTTCGAGCTGCTGGTGCGCACCGCCGACCAGGAGAAGATCCCGGTGCAGGTGATCGGCGAGCCGCGGGCCACCGGTACCGACGCCAACGTGGTGCAGATCTCCCGCCGCGGAGTCGCCACCGCCATCGTCCGGGTTCCCCTGCGCTACATGCATACGCCGGTGGAAGTGCTCTCCCTGGCCGATCTCGACCATGCCATCCGCCTCCTCACCGCCGTTCTCTACCAGATTCCCGGACGGGAGGCGTTTGTACCTAATTAGGTCGGGCAAGCGGCAAGGGGCTCGAGATTTTCCCTCGCGCCTCTTGCCGTTTGCCTCGTTTTGCCTTGACTCCCTTCTCCCGCCTCCTATATCCTCATCGATTAAAATATCTGCAAACCCCTTCCCATACAGGAGCTGGAAATGCAGGATCCGCAGATCCGCGAAGGTCTTACCTTTGACGACGTGCTACTCATCCCCGCCCATTCCCAGGTCCTCCCGAAGGAGACCGACCTCACCACCTGGCTGACCCCCAAGATCAAGCTCAATATCCCCCTGCTGTCGGCCGCGATGGATACCGTCACCGAGTCGCGCACGGCCATCGGCATGGCCCGCGAGGGGGGGATCGGGATCATTCACAAAAATATGACCCCCACCGAGCAGTCGGTGGAAGTCGATCAGGTGAAAAAGTCGGAAAGCGGGATGATCGTCGACCCGATCACCATGCATCCCGAGCAGAAGATTTACGAAGCCCTTGAGGTGATGAAGAAGTACCGCATCTCCGGGGTGCCGGTGACCCGCGAGGGGAAACTGGTCGGCATTCTCACCAACCGCGATCTGCGTTTCGAGACCCAGCTCGACCAGCCGATCGCCAATGTGATGACCAAGGAAAACCTGGTCACCGTCCCCCCCGGCACGACCCTGGAAGAGGCGAAGCAGCATCTGCACCGGCACCGGATCGAAAAGCTGCTGGTGGTCGATGAAAGTTACTCCCTGCTGGGGCTGATCACCATCAAGGATATCGAGAAGGTGCGCAAATACCCCTTCGCCTGTAAAGATGACATGGGGCGTCTGCGGGTCGGGGCGGCCATCGGCGTCGGTCCCGACCGCGAAGAGCGCCTGGAGGCGCTGGTGCGCACCGGCGTCGACGTGGTGATCATCGACACCGCCCACGGTCATTCGCAGGCGGTGATCGATGCCGTGCGCGCGACCCGGCACGCCTATCCGAACCTGCAGCTGATCGCCGGCAATATCGCCACCGCCGAGGCGGCCGAAATGCTGATCGCCGCCGGCGTCGACGCCCTCAAGGTCGGCATCGGCCCCGGGTCGATCTGTACCACCCGGGTGATCGCCGGCGTTGGCGTACCGCAGATTACCGCCATCATGGATGTGGCCAAGGCGGCGCGCAAGGCGGGGGTGCCGGTCATCGCCGACGGCGGCGTCAAGTTCTCCGGCGACCTCCCCAAGGCGTTTGCTGCCGGCGCCGATGTGCTGATGATCGGCTCCTTGTTCGCCGGCACCGAGGAGTCGCCCGGCGAGACGATCCTCTATCAGGGGCGCACCTATAAGAGCTACCGCGGCATGGGGAGTCTGGGGGCGATGAAGAAGGGGAGCAAGGATCGCTACTTCCAGGCCGATGTGGAGAGCGACGTCAAGCTGGTGCCGGAAGGGATTGAAGGGCGGGTCCCCTATCGCGGCCCCCTCTCCGAGAATATCCATCAGCTGATCGGTGGCCTGCGCGCCGGCATGGGGTATACCGGCTGCCGCACCCTGAAGGAGCTGCAGCAAAACGGTCGCTTCATCCGCATCACCAACGCCGGTCTGCGTGAATCGCACGTCCACGACGTGACCATCACCCACGAATCACCCAACTACCGGTTGGAACGGCCGGCCTGACCGGAGTAGGGACAGCATTTGTAGGGGCGCATGGCATGCGCCCAGGGCGGACGCCGTCCGCCCCTACACGGAGATTCCCGCATGCAACCAGACATTCACGCCGAAAAAATCCTCATCCTCGACTTCGGCTCCCAATATACCCAGCTGATCGCCCGACGGGTGCGCGAGGCGCACGTCTATTGCGAGCTGCACCCCTTCGACATGGATCTGGCGGCGATCCGGGCCTTCAACCCCCGGGGGATCATCCTCTCCGGCGGCCCGAAATCGGTCTACGAAGCGGGGGCGCCGGCGGTTGCCGAAGAGCTGTTCGAACTGGGGGTTCCGGTCCTCGGGATCTGCTATGGCATGCAGTTGCTGAGCCGGCACTTTGGCGGCACCGTGGTCCCTTCCGGCAAGCGGGAGTTCGGCCATGCCGAGCTGCACCTGCGTCAGGAAGCGGGCCCCCTTTTTCAAGGATTCTTCCTGGACGGCAAAAGCCCGGTCTGGATGAGCCACGGCGACCATGTGGAGGTGATCCCCCCCGGCTTCGAGGTAGTGGCCGGGACCGACAACGCCCCGGTCGCCGCCATCCAGAATACGGCCCGCCATCTGTACGGCGTGCAGTTTCACCCGGAGGTCAACCACACGCCGCGGGGCGAGATCCTCATCGACACCTTCGTCCGCCAGATCTGCGGCTGCAGCGGCCGCTGGACGCCGGGGCAGATCATCGACGACGCCATTGCCCGCATCCGCCGCCAGGTTGGAGCCGATCGGGTGATTCTTGGCCTCTCCGGCGGTGTCGACTCGTCGGTGGCCGCCGCCCTCATCCATCGCGCCATCGGCGACCAGCTCACCTGCGTCTTCGTCGACAACGGACTGCTGCGCCTCGGCGAGGGGGATCAGGTGATGTCCACCTTTGCCCAGAACATGGGGGTGAAGGTGCTGCGGGTCGACGCCGAGGAACGTTTCCTGAGTGCTCTGCAAGGGGTCGACGATCCCGAGCGCAAGCGCAAGATCATCGGCGGGCAGTTTGTCGATGTCTTCGAGGAGGAGGCGGCAAAGCTCGCCGATGCCCGTTGGCTGGCGCAAGGGACCATCTACCCCGATGTCATCGAATCGGCCGGGGCCAAGACCGGCAAGGCCCACAACATCAAGAGTCACCACAACGTCGGTGGCCTGCCTGACTACATGAAACTGCAGCTGCTGGAGCCGCTGCGCGAACTGTTCAAGGACGAAGTGCGCGCCATCGGCGAAGAGCTCGGGCTGCCGCACGCCATGGTCTGGCGCCACCCCTTTCCGGGGCCTGGGCTCGGGGTGAGGATCCTCGGTGAAGTTAAAAAAGAGTACGCCGAGATTCTGCGCCGGGCCGATGCCATCTACATCGAAGAGCTCTACCGCAGCGGTCACTATCACAAGATCAGCCAGGCTTTCGCCGTCTTTTTGCCGGTGCGCAGTGTCGGGGTGATGGGGGACGGTCGCACCTACGAGTTTGTGATCGCCCTGCGGGCCGTGGAGACGAAAGACTTCATGACCGCCGGCTGGTACCCGCTCCCCTACGCCGAGATGGCCCTCATCAGCAGCCGCATCATCAACGAAGTCAAAGGGGTCAATCGGGTCGTCTACGATATCTCCAGCAAGCCGCCGGCAACCATCGAGTGGGAGTAGGGGCTGACGAAAAACGCCCGTCGGCGGCGTTATCCTGGGCATTTCGATCAGCACCCGGAAGCCCCCGGATTGGTAAGGTAGGTGCATGAACCGTCCGGGAAAGCCGGCGAAAAAATACAGCCAGGCGGCCCGGTTGCACGATGTGATCCGGCTGCTGGAGGCGCGGTATGGCGTGACGGTGGAGGAGCTGGCCGACGAGTGCCGGGTGACCCGCCGCACCATCTACCGTGACCTGCAGGCGATTGTCGATGCCGGCTACCCTCTGCTGCGCGAGGCCGGCGAGGACGGACGCACCCTCTACCGCTTTCTCACCGGCTTCAAAAAGCTGCCGCCGATTACCTTCTCCCTGCCGGAGCTGATGACTCTCTACCTCGGCCGGCGCCAGCTCTCCTTTCTGCAGGGGACCCCCTTCCAGGACGACCTCTACGCCATCTTCGGTCGTATCCGTTCCGCCCTTCCGCCGCGCAGCGTCGCCCACCTGGAGCGGATCGCCCAGGTCGCCGCCCCCCGTTTTCAAGGGGTACGCGATTATTCCGGCAAACGCGAGGTCATCGAGCGGCTGCGCCAGGCGCTGCTCTTCCAGTACCGGTGCCGCCTGAGTTATGCCCCGCCGCGGCGCGCCGTGGAAGAGTACCTGTTCGATCCCTATACTCTCCTGTTTTACAAAGACTCCCTGTATCTGGGCGGCTATGCCCACAACCGGCGGGATCTGCGCCTGTTCCTGGTCGATCGCCTGCAGGGGGTCGAGGTGACGGCCGAACGCTATGAGATCCCGGACGATTTTCGCCCCGAAGACCTCACCGGCAGCTCCTTTGGGTTAATCGGCGGCGAGTCGCTGCTGGTGCGGGTGCGGTTTGCCCCCGCGGTCGCTCACCTGATCCGCGAGCGCACCTGGCATCCGACCCAGGAGCTGGCGGAAGAGGCGGACGGTTCGGTCCTGCTCGCCTTCGAAGCGGCCGGCGAGACCGAAATCCTCTCCTGGCTCTACTCCTACCTCCCCCATGTCCAGGTCCTCGCCCCCGATTCGCTGCAGCGGCGCTTCCGGGACGGCTTGCAAGCGGCGCTGGCCACCAGCCTCTGACCTCGTCTCTGCCTGTGACATATTCTGTCGCAGTGCCGGCTCATTCTGTTTCCAGGCAGCAACCGGAGCAGAAGGAGGAGGCCCAATGATCCATCTCGACCTGACAACGGACCACGGCGACACGATTTACCTCGATGTGCAGCGGATCGAATCGGTGCGGCCGGAAGGGGACGCCTTCCTGCTCACCGGGACTCTGGGGGACGGTCTGGATGAAGGGGAAGTGCTGGTGGAGATCGGGGAGGAAGTCACGATCCTGTTCGTCGACGAGTGGCTGGGTGGCGGCCAGATGCGCCAGCTGCTGCAGCGGGTCGAGCGGGGCCTGCTGACCTCGGTCCTGGCGGCGGCGGCCCAGCAGATGCGCTTCTGTCTCCAGGCGTTCCCTGCCGGCGACCGACCGCTCTCCCCCCAAGTGACAGGCTTTCACCATCAGGGTCGCTGGACCGGGCTGCGCCCGAAAAGCTACGGCGAGCAGCTGGAGTTGCCGCTGCGGGTGGCCGAGTCGGCCGCCGGCTGGGAGAGAGCCGCCTGATAGGCTCGGGGCACGACCTCGGGACCTCCGTCCTCATTGCTTTTCCCCGCCGCCTGGGGTAGAAAAGGGGATTCCACCTCCGGAGGTGCCGATGCGGTCCATCGTCCTGGCCTCGACCAGCCCTTATCGCAAGCATCTGCTGCAGCAGCTGCAGATCCCCTTCATCACCGCCTCTCCCATTTTCGAGGAGGAGATCGACCAGCACGTGGCACCGGAGCTAGTGGTCAAGCATCTGGCGCTGCGCAAAGCGGAAAGTCTGCGGCGGCACTTCCCCGATGCCTTGATCATCGGTTCGGACCAGGTCTTTGTCGACGCCCGCCGGCGCATTCTCAGCAAACCGGATGACTTCGAGGGGGCGGTGGCGCAGCTGCGGGGAATGGCCGGCCGCAGCCACACCTTCTATACCGGAGTGGCGGTCCTGGATGTGCGCAGCGGTGAGGCCAGGATCGATTTCGCCACCTATTCGGTGACCCTGCGGGATCTGACCGAGGAGGAAATCCGTACCTACCTGCAGATCGAGGCCCCCCTCGATTGCGCCGGCTCTTTCAAGATCGAAGGGCTGGGCATCGCCCTCATGGCGAAGATGGAAGGGGAGGACTACACCAGCCTGATCGGCCTGCCTCTGATCAAACTGGCCGAACTGCTGCGGCAATTCGGAGTTAATCCTCTGGATCCCGCCACCGCCCCGGTCTGACCAGTTCACTTGACCGACCCACTGCGGACGGTGTATTATCCCGCCACTGAAATCGGGTTGGAGGCGAGAGGCGAGAGGCAAGCGGCACGAGCAGGAAGTGCCCGAAACCTTTACCCTCTGGCCTCTGGCCTCTTGCCTCTAGCCCGGATTTTATGGAACATTCCAATTTCGTTCACCTGCACCTGCACTCCCAATACAGTCTCCTCGACGGGGGGATCAAGATCGGCGACCTGGTCCAGCGGGCCAAGGAGTTTCGCATGCCGGCCTTGGCGGTTACCGACCATGGCAACATGTTCGGGGCGATCGAGTTCTACCTCAAGGCTCGCGAAGCGGGGATCAAGCCGATCATCGGCTGCGAAATCTATGTCGCTCCCGGCTCGCGCTTTGAAAAGGGGAATGCCCGCGGCTCTTCCGAGGCCTCCTATCACCTGCTGCTGCTGTGCCAGAATCTGGTCGGCTACCGCAACCTGTGTCATCTGCTGTCGGCCGCTTATCGGGAGGGGTTCTACTACAAGCCCCGGGTCGACTGGGAACTGCTGCGCGAGCGCAACGAGGGGCTCCTCGCCCTTACGGCCTGCCTGGGTGGCGAGATTCCGACCCTGATCTCCCACAACCGCCCCGATGAGGCGCTGAAGCGGGCCAGGGCGATGGCCGAGGTGTTCGACGGCCGCTTCTACCTGGAGCTGCAGGAAAACTTCCTCCCCGAGCAGACGCCGGTCAATCAGGGGCTGATCGCCCTCGGCGGCGAACTGGGGCTGCCGCTGGTGGCGACCAACGACTGCCATTATCTGCGCCGGGAAGACGCCATCGCCCACGAGGTCCTGCTCTGCATCCAGACCGGCAAGACGATGGACGACCCGGGGCGGATGCGGTTTCAGAACAACGAGTTTTATTTCAAATCGCCCCAGGAGATGACCGAGCTGTTCCGGCATCTCCCCGATGCCGTGCAGCGCACGGTGGAGATCGCCGAGCGCTGCAATCTCGAACTCGACTTCAAGACGTACCATTTCCCCCAGTACGAAAAACCGGCCGACATGACTCTTGACGAGGCCTTGACCGCCATGGCCCGCAAGGGGCTGGCGGAGCGGCTGAGCACCATTCGTCAGGTCCGGCCTCAGTTCACCGCCGAGGACGAGGAGACGTACCGCCAACGCCTGGAAATCGAGCTGGCCTGCATCCGGCAGATGGGCTTTCCCGGCTATCTGCTGATCGTCGCCGATTTCATCAACTGGGCCAAGGACCAGGGGATTCCGGTGGGACCCGGGCGCGGCAGCGCCGCCGGCAGCCTGGTCTGCTATGCCATCCGCATCACCGACATCGACCCGCTCCCCTACAATCTGCTGTTCGAGCGCTTTCTCAACCCCGAACGGGTGTCGATGCCTGATATCGACGTCGACTTCTGTATCTACGGCCGGGAACGGGTGATCGACTACGTGCGGGAGAAGTACGGGGCCGCCAACGTCGCCCAAATCATCACTTTCGGCACCATGCAGGCCAAGGGGGTGATCCGCGACGTCGGCCGGGCCTTGAACATGCCGTACGGGGAAGTCGACAAGATCGCCAAGCTGGTGCCGGGGATGCTCAACATCACCCTCAAGGAGGCGCTGCAACAAGAGCCCAAGCTCCGGGAACTGGTGGAGAAAGACCCCAAGATCAAGGAACTCTTCACCATCGCCCTGGCTCTGGAGGGGCTGACCCGGCATGCTTCCACCCACGCCGCCGGCGTGGTGGTCACCCCCAAGGCATTGCCGGAGTATCTCCCCCTCTACACCGACCCCAAATCGGGGGGGCAGGTCACCCAGTATGCGATGAGCTACGTCGAGAAGATCGGCCTGGTCAAGTTCGATTTTCTCGGACTGAGAAACCTGACCGTCATCGACAACGCGGTCAAGCTGATCCGCGCCGGCAAGACCCCCGACCTCGATGTGGCGACCCTGGCTTACGACGACCCGCAGGCCTATCAGCTGCTGCAGGCTGGCAACACCACCGGGGTGTTCCAGCTCGAATCGAGCGGGATGAAAGAACTGCTGGTCAAGCTCAAGCCCTCCTGCTTCGAGGACATTATCGCCGTCTGCGCCCTGTATCGACCCGGCCCCCTCGGCTCCGGCATGGTCGACGACTTCATCCAGCGCAAGCACGGCAAAAAGGCGATCACCTACGACTTTCCGCAGCTCGAGCCGATCCTCAAGGACACCTACGGGGTCATCGTCTATCAGGAGCAGGTGATGCAGATCGCCCAGGTGCTGGGTGGCTACACCCTGGGTGGCGCCGACCTGCTGCGCCGGGCGATGGGGAAGAAAAAGCCCGAGGAGATGGCCAAACAGAAGGAGATCTTCCTCGCCGGGGCGAAAAAGGGTGGGGTCGACCTGAAAAAGGCCGAAGGGGTTTTCGACCTGATGGCCAAGTTCGCCGAGTACGGCTTCAACAAGTCGCACTCGGCCGCCTACGCCCTGATCGCCTATCACACCGCCTACCTCAAGGCCCACTACCCGGTGGAGTTCATGGCGGCCCTGCTCACCGAGGACATGGACAACACCGACAAGGTGATCAAGAACATCTCCGAGGTGCGGGCCATGGGGATTGAGGTCCTCCCCCCCGATATCAACGCTTCAGCAAGCTCCTTTACCGTCGATGACCGGTCGATCCGCTTCGGCCTCGGGGCGGTCAAGGGGGTTGGGGCGGCCGCCCTGGAGTCGATCATCGAGGTACGGCGGGAGAAACCGTTTGCCTCCCTGCACGATTTCTGCGAGCGGGTCGACCTGCGCAAGGTGAACAAAAAAGTGGCCGAAGCGCTGGTTAAATGCGGCGCTTTCGACTCTCTCGGTGGCAAGCGGGCCCAGTACCTGGCGGCGCTCGAGGACTCCATGGAGATGGGGCAGCGGGTGCAGCGGGAGCGGCAGATGGGGCAGGAGTCGCTTTTTGGCGCCGAAGAGGTGACCTCCCAGAACGGCAATGGCTACGGCCAGCTGCCGGCGATCGAGGAGTGGGCGGAGAATATCCTGCTCAGCTTCGAAAAGGAGGCCCTCGGCTTCTATATCACTGGCCATCCGTTGGCTCGCCACGCCGAGGCGATCCGCCGTTTTGCCACCTGCGCCACCGCTGCCCTCTTCGAGCGCACCGACAAGGAAGAGGTCAAGGTCTGCGGCATCGTCTCCGGGATCAAAGAGCTGACCACCAAAAAGGGGGAGCGGATGGCTTTCGTAACCCTTGAGGACCTGTCGGGGTTCGTCGAGATGGTGGTCTTCCCCGAGATCTACCTGGCTAGTGCCGAGTTGCTCAAGAGCGAGGAGGCGCTGCTCGTCTCGGGCACCCTCGATATCGGCGAGGAGAGCTGCAAGCTGCTGGTGGCCGAAGTGGTCCCTCTGCGGGAAGTCAAAGAGCGGCTGACCAGGAAAGTGCATTTTCGCTTGACCACCCCGGGTCTGGACGAAACTCAGCTGCGCTCTCTCAAGACGCTGCTGGGGAAACATCGGGGCAATTGCGAAGCGGTCCTCCATCTGGTGATCCCGAACCGCAGCGAAACGATTCTCTCCATCCCCGGCGGGCAGATGAAAGTGGCTGCCTCCGACGGTATCCTGGCCGATGCAGAAAAACTGTTCGGATACAATGTGGTGACGTTTGAATAAGGCTGGGAAACGAAATGCGTGATGAGTGATGAGTGTGTTGGAACATTGAGTCCACCTATGACACGTCACATATTACACATCACGCCCTTAAGAATTTACCCGTTGAAGAGGAGTCAATGATGCAATTCTACCTTGAATTTGAAAAGCCGATCGTCGAGCTGGAGCAGAAGATCCGCGAACTGCGCGAGTACTCGACCGACAAGGTCGACTTTTCCGGGGAGATCAAGAAATTGGAAAAGAAGGCGGAGAAACTGCGGGAGGAGATCTTTACCAACCTGACCCGCTGGCAGCGTACCCAGTTGGCTCGGCACATCAACCGCCCCTTTACTCTCGACTATATCCAGATGAACTTTACCGAATGGTTCGAGCTGCACGGGGACCGCAATTTCCGCGACGACCCGGCCATCGTCTGTGGCTTCGCCCGCCTCGACGGCGAGCCGTGCTGCGTCATTGGCCACCAGAAGGGGCGCGATACCAAAGAGAAGGTCTACCGCAATTTCGGTATGCCGAATCCGGAAGGGTACCGCAAGGCGCTGCGGGTGATGCAGATGGCCGACCAGTTCGGCCTGCCGATCTTCACTTTCGTCGACACCCCCGGCGCCTTCCCCGGCATCGGCGCCGAGGAGCGCGGCCAGGCCGAGGCGATTGCCCGCAACCTGCGGGAGATGGCGGCGATCAAAGTGCCGATCATCGTCACCGTCACCGGCGAGGGGGGCTCCGGCGGCGCTCTGGCCATCGCGGTTGGCAACCGGGTGCTGATGATGGAGTACTCGGTCTATTCGGTCATCTCCCCCGAGGGGTGCGCCGCCATTTTGTGGAGCGACGGTACCAAGGGTCCGCAGGCGGCCGAGGCGCTCAAACTGACCGCTCAGGATATCATGGCTCTCGGCAATGTGATCGACGAAGTGATCGCCGAGCCGACCGGCGGCGCCCATACCGACGCGAAAAAGGCGGCCGAGAACGTAAAGAAAGTACTGAAAAGGCACCTGGCCGAATTGAAAAAACTCTCCCCCGAGGAGCTGGTCGAGCAGCGCTATCAGAAGTTTCGGGCCATGACCAAGGTGGAGGAGGCGCAGTAAGGCAGTTTTGAGTTTTGAGTTTTGAGTTTTAAGTTATGAATCAGGGGCTTTAGGCCTTTTTCCTCAAGTGCTGGTTTAGCCTTCGGTAAACTTGGTTCGGTTTTTCAGCGAGTATCTTCATGTCTTTGATTCGATTGGTGTTTGGTCTCGGTCTGCTGTTTCTGGTCGCCTGCGCCGGGCCGGCCTATTCGCCCCGGCCGGTGGAGACGCCGGTGCGGCCGACCCCCTCTTCACCGCCGGAATCGGTGCGGCCGCCGGCTGAGACGCGCGCCCCCGGTGTGATGAAGCCGTGGGAGCGACCGTATGAAGTCTTTGGCGAGCGTTATGAGCCGCTGCGGGGCGATGCCCATGCCGGTTTTGTCGAGGAGGGGCTGGCCAGTTGGTACGGCAAGGACTTTCACGGCCGCAAGACCAGCAATGGCGAGATCTATGACATGCATGGGCGGACCGCCGCCCATAAGACCCTGCCGCTCGGAGTCCATGTCAAAGTGAAAAATTTGGCCAACGGCAAGGAAGCCATCTGCCGCATCAACGATCGTGGCCCCTTTGTCCGAGGACGGATCATCGATCTCTCCTACACCTTGGCGCAGGAACTCGAGGTGGTCGGTCCTGGCACCGCCCCGGTACGGGTCGAGGTCCTCGGGTTCCGGGAGAGTGATGTTGCCGGGCGCCCCGTTTACCGGCAGCTGCGAAGCTACGATCAGGGGAGCTACACCGTTCAGGTCGGCTCTTTCGGCGTCCGGGACAATGCCGACCGACTGGCGACCCAGTTGCAGGCTCGGCACGGGGCGGCTTCGGTGAAGGAAGGGTGGGTCGGCGAGCGGCTCTTTTACCGGGTGCGGGCCGGCAACTACTCGAGTCTCGACGCGGCCGAAGCGGCGCGCCGCAGTTTCGAGGCCGGCGGTTATCCGAGCAGCTTCGTGGTGGCCATGGAATAGGGGGGAGTAGTCTTGATTTGACCGATGGCCAACAGGACATCGAGCCTCCAGGAGGGCTAAACCGTGAAATGGTACCAGCGCTCGCTCTCCTTTTTTCTTCTCGCCTTCGGTCTGGCCGTGTTCGGGCTGATTCTGGGTGACCTCAGTCTGCGGGGGGCGCTGCCCGATTCGGGCTCCTTCTGGCCGCTGCTGCGTTATCCTGGCTATCTCTTCCTCGTGGGGGCGGTTCTGGCCAGCCTCTTCTCCCTGTACGCCGGGGTCCGCGCCTGGACGGCCGAACGGCAGCTTTGCTGGTGGATCGTGGTGCCGCTGCTGATGGTGGCTGCTTTCCTGTACCAGTGGACGGTCCTCGGAAGATAACCTTGGAGAAGGCCCGATGCTGATCGCCACCTGGAACGTCAACTCCATCCGCGCCCGCCTGCCGCGGCTGCTCGCCTGGCTGCAGAAGCGGCAGCCTGATGTTGTCTGTCTGCAGGAACTTAAAGTGGAAGAGGCCGCCTTCCCTTTTGCCGAGCTGGCAGCGGCCGGTTACCATGCCGCCGTCTGTGGGCAGAAAACCTGGCATGGGGTGGCGATCCTCGCCCGCAGCGAACCGCGGGCGGTCCGCCGCGGCCTCGATGACGACCCCCACGACAGCCAGGCGCGCCTCATTGCCGCCACCGTCGATGGCATCCGCATCTTCAGCGCCTATGTCCCCAACGGCAGCACCGTCGGCTCCGACAAGTATCTGTACAAGCGGGGCTGGTTGACCAGGCTCGGCCGCCGGTTGCGTCTGCAGGAAGACCTGGGCCAGCCGCTGCTGCTGGCCGGTGATTTCAACATCGCCCCGCAAGAGCGCGATGTGCATAACCCCCGGCAATGGGAGGATTCGGTCCTCTACCACCCGCAGATGCGCCAAGACTTCCAGGAACTGCTGGCCTGCGGTCTGATCGACTTGGGGGGGAGCCACCTCCCCGCCGGGACCTATAGCTGGTGGGACTACCGCCAACTCTCCTTTCCCCGCAACGACGGTCTGCGTCTCGACCACCTGCTTGCCACTCCGATGTTGACCAGCCGCTGTACCGAAGTTCTGGTCGACCGCGACGAACGCAAGGGGGACACGCCGTCCGATCACGCGCCGGTGCTGGCCCGGTTTTTCTGAAGTTATCCCGTATGTGGCCCGGCTGGTTGCCGGCAGAGAGGTGAGAACGTGGCGAAGAAGATCTTTGTGGCGGCAACCGGGCAAAACAGCGGCAAGACGACCACCAGTTTGTCGCTGCTGCATCTGGCCCGCCAAAAATACGAGCGGATCGGCTTTATCAAGCCGATCGGGCCGAAGCCGACCACCCTGGATGGTCTGCTGATGGATAAGGATGCCTGCCTGGTGGCTCAGGTCTTTGGCCTGGAGCGCTACAAGGAGCTGATGTCGCCGGTCGTCCTGGTGCAAGGGATGACCAAGAGGGTGCTCGACGGGGAGATCTCGCCGCTGCTGCTGCAGGAGAAGATCATGCATGCCATCGAGGTCCTCGACCGGGAGTGTGAATTCCTGGTGATCGAGGGGGCCGGGCACAGCGGGGTCGGTTCGGTGCTGGGGATGAGCAACGCCAAGATTGCCCGCCTGGCCAAGGCGCCGGTGCTGATGGTCGCCGGTGGCGGGGTCGGCAACGTGATCGATGCGGTGCAGATGAACATGGCCCTGTTCCGTCAGGAAGGGGCCGAGATCCGCGCCATCGTGGCCAACAAGATCATTCCGGAAAAACGCGAGGAGACGCTGCACTATCTCAACATCGCCTTTCGCGACTCCGGCATCGCCGTGCTCGGTGGCTTCAACTACCAACCGGTGCTGGCCAATCCGACCCTGAAGCGGATCAGCGATGTGCTCCAACTGCCGATCCAGGGGAACCGGGAAGATGAGATGCGCATCGCCCACCACGTACAGATCGGTGCCGCCGCCACCCAGCGGGTGGTGGAGATGCTGCAGGAGGCGACCCTGCTGCTGGTGACCAGCTCCCGCGACGAGATGCTGGTCACTCTGGCCAATCTCTACCAGATGCCCGAGTACCGGGCGAAGATCGTCGGCCTGGTCATCCCCGGCACCGCCCCGGTGGCCAAGATCACTCAGCAGATCCTCGACCGCAGCGGCATCCCTTACATGCGGACGACGCGGTCGACGACCGACATCTTTCTCACCATCACCGAGGACGTCTCCAAGCTCACTGCCGAGGACCGGGAAAAGATCGAACTGCTGCACGTTCTGGCGCCGAAACGGTTCGATTTCGCCGCCGTCGACGCCCTGTTCACCAACTGACGGGGGTGATGAGGGTCTTACCCCCGCTTCTCCCGTTCCCGTTCAACGAGCTGTCTCTGCGCCGGCGCCAGGCGCGGAGCGCTCCGCAGCCGGCCGCCAAGCGGGCCTACGCGCTGATCGCCGGGGTGGCGCTGCTGCCGTTCGCAGCGCTCGCTGCAATCGTTGAGTCGTCACGCGACGCGCTGGAACCGTCTACATCGAGGCCAGGCAGCCTGTCCGCGCCTGATCCTCTACTGGCCACGATTGAGCCGACGGCAGCTGCAGTGGAGCGCCGGCGGCCGGCTCAGCCGCCGGCGCGATTTTGTTTTTCCAACCTGAAATTTGGATTTCCGCACTGGAATGTTGCACTGCAGCGCGCCCCTACGTAACAGGGGCGGCGAAAGAGGAAGCGCTCCATGGTCAAAAAGGTCTTTTCAGACGCCAAGTCCGCACTTGAGGGTCTCGCCTTCGACGGCATGACGGTAATGAGC
>JACZKF010000110.1 GCA_014860175.1 Desulfuromonadales bacterium
CCCCTGGGGCGGCCAACGCTTCAACTTGCCGCTTGAAAATCTCATCGAAGCCGTAATCGTTGCCGACCGCGGTGAGAATCGAGGTATCGGTGGTGAGGGCGATGGCCGGGAGGGCTTTTCGTTCCCGCAAGAAGCGACCGACCAGTTCGGCGGCGAAATGCTGAGCGTCAGCGGCTGAACCGCCATTCCCCATCAGCAATACTTTCTTCCCTTGCCGAAGGGCCTCGCTGATTTGTTCCCCAGCCTGGGCGATCAGTGGCGTGAGTCGATCGGCGACAAGGGCAATCGCCCGCTGGTGACCTTCAAAATGGGCGCGAATTCGCTCAATAGTCATAGCTTCCTCTTAAAATGGGGCCGTAGCTTTCATCGGCCCCTATCATTTCAAATCCAGAGCAGGTTTTCTAGCTCTTTTTACCGACAGGGGGCTCTACCCCTGGGCGGGAGGCGCCGAGAAGTCTTGCCTGAAGTCGGATTTCGACCGGCAGTGCAGTTCATAAGCCGCGATGATTCCGATCGGGAACCAGAAGTAAAACCATTGGTGATTTGGACTTACGATCAAAACCTTCCCATCCGTGAGATTGGCCAGAATTGAGAAGATAGCCAAGGAGAACAGGGTGATATTTTTCCGGTCAACAAAGTACCTCAGTGCATAGCGAGCGGTAAAGCCGAGCAGAACCAGCAGGGGAAGCAAGCTCAGGACACCCCCGTCAAGGAGGTTGGAAAGGAAAAGGTTGTGCGCATGAGCCGCCAGGCCATGATCGTAGGTGATGGGGGGCCTCTCCCCCCCCAGTCCATATCCAATCCAAGGATTATTCTTGAAAATATCCCAACTCTGCTGCCAGATGGTAAGCCGAAAGGAGTCGGATCTTCGGGTAAGATCGGCCCACTCGAACAGCCCAATGGCGGCTGCGGCCAGGAAAGATAAAATGAAAAAGGCGAAAACCCAGACAACTCTTTTGGGTCGCCACAGAAAAACGCCCACCAGCAGGGTGATGGCAAGCGCCAGAAGCGGTCCCCGGCTATGAGTTAGCAATACAAACGAAACGGACGTGACGATCACCAATGCAGAAGTGGCCCGAGTTTTCAGGGGGGCTTCAGCCTGCAAAAAAAAGTTGAAAAAAGCAATGAGAGCAACGAGGGAGTAACAAGTAGCCGCGGTAAGGGGGAAATTTAAAATCCCGAGGCTGATCATACGGTAGCCATTATGGGCCAGATCTTCATAGAAAAAAAGACCGTACCACACTGATGAGACAATTCCCATCATGGCTGCGGTCCAGCAGATCACCTGAAAGAAGGTGTTGAGACGATCCCAAGATGTTTCAAGCAAGTAGGCAGTTAACGTTATGAAAGAAATAACTAAAAAAGCTTTCCTTATATAGTTGAGTGCTTCCATGGAATCGAGACCATTGGCCCATCCCAGAGAAATTAACATATATAAACAATAAAGAAGCGCTACAGAAAGAATTTTTGACTGAAATATTTTATTTAAACCAAAAAAGAAAAACCAGGGAAGAAAAGGCAGCAGAACAAAAATGTAATAATAGTTTCTTATCGCTTTTGTCGGCAGGAAGAAGAAGCCAGCTAGAAAGATGACATAGGACAAACCTGCATATTTCTGATATCCGGGGCGTTGGTAAAAGGACCTTACCCAATCAGCCATAACAGTTCCTCACCGATACCCGAAAATTTGGGCAACCCCCTGGAATTTCCGGTTACCGCTCCAATCGCCAGCTTCTCGTGCTACTACCCGCTGTTGACCAACCGGCGCACTAATGCCGCATAATTTTGCCGGAAAAGATGGATACTATAGTTCTTTTCAGCCAAAAGCCGATTACTGTAACCGTCCGCCTGTCGTTGGCTTGACTCTCGATCCAGGAACGAGGCCAAAGCCTCAGAGATGGCGAATGAATCCCCCGGCGAGAAAACGACGGCCCCCTCATTGACCAGAGAGGTATTCATCGGAATGTCGGATACCAGCAGAGGCAGACCGGTGGCCATTGCTTCGAGCAAGGAAATCGACATCCCTTCGCGATAGGACGGCAGAATGAAACCATCAAAAGCTTTAAAATAACGACGAGCCATGGGCACATGGCCAAGGAGGAGAACTCGCTCCTGTAGTTGATGAGAGTCGATCAGGCGTTGAAGCTCTTCGCCCAATGCACCCTTGCCAAGGATCGCCAACCTGGCAAAGGGGTAATCCCTGGCAACCTGCGCGAACCCCTCGACCAGCTCGGAAACCCCTTTGATCCTGATCAGGCGTCCGACAAAGCCGATCCAGACGGATGACGCATCCAACCCTAAAGCCTTGCGCGCCTCCTCCCGGCTCAACTGCTGCGCATCCAGCCCTTCGATATCAATCCCGTTGGAAATCACTTCGACCGGAGACAAGGTCGTTGCCAAGCCGCACCGATTTCGCATGAATTCCGCAACCGCGTTGGAGACGCAAACAAATCGGAATTTTTCTTGTGTCAACCGCAGGATGGCCCTTTTCCGGGAAGCCTTGTCATAGTGTCCCGTCCCATGCACGACATTGATGAATTCGATCTCTGGAAACTTTCTCGCCAGCTTCATCGCCAAGAGACAGGGTTTATACCGGTGACTGATAACGACGTCAAATTTGTCCTGTATTAAGAGAGCGGAAAGTCGGCGAAAGGCAAACCAGTCAAAAAGAAGTTTGAAGCGAGAACGGAGGCCCAGGGAAACCGTATGGTTGGCCACAGTTTTCTGCAGAATCCCTTCCTTGTCACGCAGATAAACCATCGTGACGTCGGCTCCGCTTTCCAGCAGGCCAATATTTATATCTTCGGCGACCACTTCCGTTAAGCCATCGCCCTTCAGCACCAGATGTAGGACCTTCGATGAACTCACCTGTTTTCCTCCTGCCTTCTTTCTTCCAGCCGTTTTTGGGCGGTAGCAGTTACCTTGGCAACCAATCGGCCTTGCAGTGACGGGCTTAATTGGGAAGCATCGAAATACCCCTGCAAGAATACTTGCCATTCGGCTTGAGGCCAAGCCACCAGCATGCCAGAGAAGAGAAACTGGGAAAGATTTTTGACGCGCCGATGCAGCGGAAGTCCCAGCCGGAACCTCTGGGTCCGGTCGTTATCGATGAAGTAAAATTTCCACTCGCCCTGATCGAGTCGTGTCAGCACATTGCGCCAGCGCAGGTCGCCATGAAAGAAACCGCACCGATGCAGGTTGCCAATGGTGTACCCCAATGCATAGACGAAGCCGTCATCGACATCCCCACGGTGCTGCTGAAAATCGGGGAACAGGACCTGCCAGACATCGAGGGCGTCTTCCACGGCTTCGGTTACGACGCGCCGTTTTGTCCCGCTGCGCCCAATCCCCACGACGCGGGGGGTCAGGAAGCCGTGCTCCGCCAACTGGGAGGCGATACAGGCCAAGTGTTCCCCCCGGCGCAGAACTTTGAGATGTTTTTTCCAGCCGAGGAAGAAATATTCCTTAAGAAAGTACCCCATTCCCTGGTAAAAAAACCGTCTGACCTCCGCATTGGGGGAACTGACAACCGGGATCAGACCCTCCGGGTACTCGGCCGCTGGCAGGCCGCAGTATTTCGCAAAGGAAGCATCCGCCAGCGCCGGGCGCAGCAGAAAATTCCAGTCTCCAGCCTCCACCGGCACGAACTCATCGCGTACGCTCATCGGGTGTGCTGAATTCTGATTCTGGCGAAAGGGAGAGGTGTCATGCACGGAAGTTTCGTCGCCTGTTTATGCCGGCAGATCACTTATTTTTTCTCATAGATAAAAAAATCGGCCGTCGACGCCTCAGGGAACCGGTTGGAGATTTTCTGTTTCAACTCCCAGCCAAGAGCATGCTGTCCGACCCAGGTGCTGAATTTCCTGAAACGCACGTGGGGCTTCGTCTCTCCAAGGCCCCCATCAATATCATTGGAATAAATAATGATGAATTCCTCCGAGGAGCCGAACAAAAGGGACATGTACTCCTCAAAAACACTATCTTCCACTAAATGGTAGATGACGTCTAAAGAAAGTGCCAATTGGGCTTTTTCACCGCTGTATTCATTTATCGGCTTGAAGGTTTTAGTCGAATCGTGAGCAAACAAATTTCGACATTTCTCGATGGCAGTCAAACTGACATCAAAACCGAGATAAGCATCATAAGCGGCCAACTGCAGCTGGTTGCCGTCACCACAGCCAAATTCAATGACATTCCGGATGTTGTTGCGACGTACGAAATCGTTCAAAACGTCGGCCTTGAACAGCGCCAGTTCACCGTACGACCCTTCGCCCGAGGTGCCGCCGCCCGCATAGCGTTTTTCCCAGTAGGAGGCCGAGTCGGTAAACTTTTTTCGCTGGAACAGCTTTCTGAACACAGAGACCTCCTAAACGTTGGATTGCTTGAGGATATCCAGGATCCTTGGCGCCGATTGGCCATCCCCGTAGGGGTTGACCGCTTTTGCCATGGCTTTGTAGGCCGTATCCGAGTCAAGCAACGAGGAGACATTGGCGACGATCTTCTCGATGGAGGTGCCGACCAGCTTTACCGTCCCGGCCGCCACCGCTTCTGGCCGCTCGGTCGTATCCCGCATGACCAGCACTGGTTTGCCGAGGCTCGGCGCCTCCTCCTGCACTCCGCCCGAATCGGTCAGCACGATATCGGCCCGCCCCATCAGCCCGACAAACGGCAGATAGTCCAGCGGTTCGATCAGATGGACGTTGCTCGTCTCCAGGCGGCCGAGAATCCGCTCCACCGGCTCGCGCACCCTGGGATTCAGATGGACCGGGTAGACGAAGTGAACCTGCGGGTAACGCTGTGCCAGGAGGGTGATCGCCTGGCAGATGCTTTCGAAACCACGGCCGAAATTCTCTCTGCGATGGCCGGTGACCAGGACCATGCGCGGCTCCCCGACCAGGGAGCGGGGCTGCAGGAATTCAGGTAGGCCGCTGATGCCAAGGTCGATGGTCTGCAACCGCTCCTGGGCCAGGAAAAGCGCATCGATGCCGGTATTGCCGGTCACATGGATGGCTGCTTCCGGGACGTTTTCCGTCAGCAGATTTTGCCGGCTGACCGCCGTCGGGGCGAAGTGCCAGCGGGCCAGACGTGAGGTCAGGACCCGGTTGGCTTCCTCCGGCCAGGGGGAGTCCAGATTGCCGGTGCGCAACCCGGCCTCGACATGGCCGACCGGAATCCGATGATAGAAGGCGGCCAGGGCGCCGCAGAAAACGGTGGTGGTATCCCCCTGCACCAGCACGGCGTCGGGTTTTTCTCGGGCCAGATACCGGTCCAGCCCCTCGATGGCCCGGGCCGTCAGGCCAGCCAGCGTCTGGTCCGGCTGCATCAGATCGAGGTCGCAATCCGGTTCGATGGAAAAAATATCCATGACCTGATCGAGCATTTGCCTGTGCTGCGCGGTTACGCACACGTGACAGTCGAAGGTCGGGTCGGCTTTCAGCGCCAGAATGACCGGCGCCAGCTTGATCGCCTCCGGCCGGGTTCCGAAGATGACAGAAATCTTTTTCCTCATTGCCCCTCGCGTCCTAAGGACTGATAAAACTCCACCGTCTTTTGGGCCAGACGGGGCCAGGTAAACTCAGCTTCCACCTTTTCTCGGGCGCGACGACCCGCCTCGGCCAGATCCAGTTCCCGATAGGCGCGGATGATCCCCTCGGCCAGAGCGTCAGGGCGGCCGGGAGCAACCAGCAGACCGTTCACCCCTTCTTCGATCAGTTCAGGGATCCCTCCGACCCGGGTACCGACCAGCGGCCGACTGGCCGACATCGCCTCCAGCCCGGAGATGCTGGTCGCCTCCATCAGGGAAGGGAGAACCACCAGATCGGCCGCATTGAGATAGGTATTGATCTCGGCATTGGGTACCGCCCCTTCAAAACGGGTGAATGTCTCCAGGCGGTTTTCCTGGACGATTTTCTCCACCACCGGCCAGTCCTTGGCGTCCGGCAGGTTGCCGCAAAAAACGCACAAAGCTCCCGGAATCTGCCGTGCCACTTCGGGCAGGGCCAGGGCCAGAAAGCGGATACCGTTTTTCGGGGAAAAGCGGCGGGTTGAGAGCAGAATGAACTTATCCAAAGGCAACCCGAGCCGTTGCCGGGCCTCGGCTTGATCCAGGCTGACAAATTTGGCCAGATCGACCCCGTTGGCCAGGTAGCGCCCCTGGGCGACCCCCAGGCAAGCCGACTTCTCCAACAGTTCCTGGCTCGGGGCCAGCAATCCGTCGAGTGCCCTGCCATAAAAGCGCATCTTCTGCCGCCAGAAGAACGAATCGGCTTTGCGCAAAAAGCGGCTGGAATGATTGGTCCAGACCTTGGTGCCGGTAAAATCCCGGGAAATGTGGCGCAAGGCCAGCAACAGCGGATCGAGGGTATGCAGATGCAGAATATCCGGGTTGAATTCCCCGATGGCCTGATTCATCGCCCCCGCCAATGTCCTCGCCTTACTCCAGGTGCTCCTCTGGTCTGCGGCTGCCGGCAACATGCGCACCGGAATCTCGCCCCTGCCGGTCGGAGCCGGGTCGGCCTCTTTGCGGTCCCAAACCCAGACTTCAACCTCATGCCCATGAGCGATCAAGGCTTTGGACAGCTCGTAGATGTGGGAGGCAATGCCGCCGATATTGGGGAGATAATCGGAGGTCAGCATGGCGATTTTCATCTGGTCAGCTCTTCCTTGTAGACCTCATTAAAGCTGCGCAGAAAGACAGCCAATGCCGCGGGGTTGACATAGCGGGCCATTTTACTACTGAAGTGTTCGACGTTGAAGCGAAATTTCCGCCGGTCACCGGTAAAGACGATATCCTCGAGATCGATCAGTTGCAGCCGTGGTCCCCCGTCACCTTCGATAACCAGCACGTTGCGGGGCGAGAAATCGTTGTGGCAAACGCCCCTGGCGTGCAAATCCTGGGTGAAGCGGGCGAAAGCACGGATCAGTTGGCCAAAGGAGGGGTCGGTGGTCAGTTCAACCCCCTGCGCCAGCTTCTCTTCGCTCCAGAGATTCATCTGGGTCGCGTCGGTCAGTAACTCCATAGCCACCAGCGTCGGGCCAAAAGGCTTTTTTTCGGCGTAGGCATACACCAGCGGCACCGGGATTCCTGCTTCACGGGCCCGCAAACCGTTGCGGAAAGCTCGGCGCCCTTTGGACCAGCCCAGAGCGGTTCTGATCCGGGACTGGGTCCGCCGATCGGTGAAGACCTTCAGACAGAATGTCTCACCAGCGACCCGGGCACCGTAAATGGTCGAGCGCCCACCGGCGTGGATCGACCACAGTTCCGAAGAAGGGCCGGTCGGTGCCGCCAGGTCCGGGAATCCATGGTGGAAGCGTTCGACAGCCGCCAGAAGGGGTCCCGGTTCACTATCTGGTGCCAACCAGAGGGTCCACCCCCTTTGTTGCACCCTGGTTGTCTGGTTTTCAGGCAACGGACCTCTCGATGACAGCCAAAGTCTGAGCGACGTTGTTCGCCAGGGTAAAAGAAGAAACACTCTCGCCGATGGCGGCGTAGGAGCGCAAGCGCAGAGTTTCGACAATGGCCGCTCGCAGCTCCGGAATTTCATCTGGCCGGCCGATGACCATGCCGTTGACGCCGGGCCGGATCAGTTCATGCGAGCCGGCGAACCGGCTCACGATCGCCGGCGTGCCGCAGGCCAGCGACTCCAGGGTCACAAAGCCGAAGGAGTCGTACCAGGATGGCAGCAAGGTGGCATCGACGGCATGGTAGAGGCGCTGGATGTCGTTTCGGGGTTCGAGGAAAACCACCTGGGAGTCGACGCCAAGTTTCCTGGCGCTCTTTTTCCATTCAGCCGTCTTGTCCCGTCCCAGGACCAACAGCTTGACCTCCGGCAACTCTTGCAATGCCTGCAGCAGCTCCAATAGCCCCTTGCGCCGCCAGCCACTGGCCACAAACAGCAAAATCGGCTGTTCCTCGGCAAGACCGAGCTGGTGACGGATCTGGCGCCGGTCCTCTGCTTTGCCGGTCAGGGAAAAGCGGGAGGGGTCATACCCGTTGTAGATCACCTCGACCCGGGACTGCATTTCCGGATAGGCCTCCTGCAGGTCCCGGCGAATCATCTCCGAATTGGCGATGATGAAGGGAGTGCTTTCGACACACCGTCGCTCCATCTCCACCACCGCCCGCTGACCAAAGCTCAACCGGTTGAATAAAGAGTGGAGCGAAGGCTCGTACAAGGATCTCTGTTTGAGCCATTTCGAATAAACGCAATCCCCCGCTCTCCAGATCTGCTGGCTGGTGGTGCGTTCGAGACTGAAGACCACGTCGAAGGAGTTCTTCTGCACAATCTCCGCCACCGAGGCCGCAAAGGAGATGACTCTTGAGCGGCGGGACAGTCGCTGGAGCTGCGCCACATGGATGGCAAAGGGGAACCGCTGGCTGTTGTCCCAGCCGGTGGTGATGACATGCACCTCGTGCCCCTTTTCGGCGCAGGCGTCGAGCAGGCCGGCCAGGTATCCCTCGCCACCGCCAAAAGGGACGTACTTCTGTTTTACGAACGCGATCCGCATCGCCGATATTCTCTAGAGATTATTCCGGTACCAGTCGATGGAACGCTGCAGCCCTTCCTCGAAGCGGACACTCCCCTCATAGCCGAGCAGCCGCTGCGCCTTGCCGATTTCGGCCAGGCTGTCGCGCACGTCGCCGGCGCGAGGGGGGGCGTGGCTGGCGGCGATGGCAGTACCGAGCAGCGCCTGCAGGCGGACATACAGATGGTTGAGGGAGGTGCGCTCACCGCAGGCGATGTTGAAAATTTCACCGACTGCCGGCCTTGTAGCCGTGCAGGCGAGAAGGTTGGCCTGCACGGCGTTGGCGACAAAGGTGAAGTCCCGGGTCTGCTCGCCGTCCCCATTGATGGTCGGCGCCTCCCCTCGCAGCAGGGCGCTGACGAACAGGGGGATGACCGCCGCATATTGCGAATAGGGGTCTTGCCGCGGGCCAAAAACGTTGAAGTAGCGCAGACCGACCGTCTCCAGCCCATAGCAGCGGCCGAACACCTGGGCATACAGCTCGTTGGCGTACTTGGTGACGGCGTAGGGGGAGAGGGGATTGCCGATCCGCTCTTCGACTTTGGGCAAGCCGGGATGATCACCGTAGGTGGAGGAGGAGGCGGCATAGACGAACCTTTTCACCCCGGCATCGCGGGCGGCAATCAGCATCTTCACCGAACCGGTGACGTTGACCTCGTGGCTGGTCAGCGGATCCGCCACCGAGCGCGGCACGCTGCCAAGGGCCGCCTGATGCAGGACGAAGTCGACGCCGGCACAGGCCTGCCGACAGCTCTCCAGATCCCGGA
>JACZKF010000111.1 GCA_014860175.1 Desulfuromonadales bacterium
CGTCATGGCCGCCCTGATCCCGCCGCTGCTCGCCGGCTGCCCGGCAACCACCGCCTGGCGTGCCGCCTGTGGCTTCGCCGGGCTGCCGCACCGGATGGTGCCGGTACGCACCCTGGCCGGGGTCGTCTGGTACAACGACTCCAAGGGGACCAATGTCGGCAGTGTGGTGAAGAGCCTGGCCGGCCTGCCGGCGCCGGTGACCCTGATCGCCGGCGGCAAGGACAAGGGGGGAGATTACGGGCCGCTGACCGATCTGGTGCGGGAGCGGGTGGCGCACCTGGTCCTCATCGGCCAGGCGGCCGAGCGGATGGCCGCCGCTCTCGGCCACCTTACCAATACCGTACGGGCGGCGTCCCTCGAGGAAGCGGTGCTGCGGGCCCGGGAGCTGACCCCCCCCGGCGGCTCGGTCCTGCTGTCGCCCGGCTGCTCCAGTTTCGACATGTTCCGCAGCTACGAAGAGCGCGGCGACCTCTTTACCCGGGCGGTGCTCGCTTTGCCCGAGAAAGGGGCGGTCTAAAGCGATGGAAGTGAGGAAGGGGTACGATTCGACCATTTTGCTGCTGGCGGTGGCCCTCACCTGCTTCGGCGTGGTCATGGTCTACTCCTCGTCCTCCATCATGGCCGCCAAGCGCTTTGCCGACGGCTTCTACTTTCTCAAGCGCCAGGGGGTCTACGCCATCGTCGGCCTGCTGGTCATGGCGGTGGCGATGCGCTTCAACTATCGCTACCTGCGACCGCTGGCCGCCCCTTTTCTGCTGCTGTGCATCGCCTTGCTGGTGGCGGTCATTTTGCCGGGGATCGGAACCGAGGCCGGCGGCGCTTCCCGCTGGATTCGCCTCGGGCCGATATCCCTGCAGCCCTCCGAGCTGGCCAAGCTCGGGCTGATCATCTACATGGCCCACTCCCTGACCAAAAAGCAGGAGAAGATCAAGAGCTTCAAGCTCGGCTTCATCCCCTACATGATGGTGCTGGCCGTGCTCCTTTTTTTGCTGCTGCTGCAACCGGACCTGGGGAGCGCCCTGACTCTCGGCACGGTCGCCATGGTCATGCTGCTGGTGGCGGGTACCCGGCTGACCTACCTGTTCTCCCTGGTCATCCTGGCTCTGCCGTTTCTTTATCTGCTGGTGATGAACGTCGATTACCGCCGCAGACGGATCCTCTCCTTTCTCAACCCGTGGGAAGACCCGACCAACACCGGTTTCCAGATCATTCAGAGCTGGATCGCCTTCGGCACCGGCGGCCTGTTCGGCAACGGCCTGGGGGAGGGGAAGCAGAAACTCTTCTACCTGCCGGAGGCGCATACCGACTTCATCTTCTCGGTCGTCGGCGAGGAGCTCGGCTTCCTCGGCGTCCTGGTGGTCTGCGCCATGTTCCTGGTGCTGATTGTGCGGGGGATGCGCGCCTCCCTCAACGCCCCCGACGACTTCGGCCGCTATCTCGCCTTTGGCCTGACCTTGCTGATCGGCCTCGAAGCTTTCGTCAACATGGCGGTGGTCATGGGGATGCTGCCGACCAAAGGGATGGCGCTCCCCTTTATC
>JACZKF010000112.1 GCA_014860175.1 Desulfuromonadales bacterium
CCCCCTCGGCTTTGCCGCCTCTTTCGCCGTCCCCTGGCTCTCCTGGAGCGACTCGCTGGTCGGCATCGTCGCCGGTGGCGGCAGTCTCTACCTGATTGCGGCCGGCTATGAACTGCTGACCAAGAAGGAAGGGATGGGGGGGGGCGACATCAAACTGCTGGCGATGATCGGCGCCTTTCTCGGCTGGCAGGCGATTTTGCCAGTGATTTTCATCAGTTCCCTCATGGGCTCGCTGGTCGGGGTGCCGCTGATGCTGATCCGCAAGGCCGACCGCCGCCTGGCCATCCCCTTTGGCCCTTTTTTGGCCGCCGGGGCAGTTATTTACCTGCTGTGGGGGCGCCAGCTAATCAGTTGGTATCTCGGTTTCTTTTAAAGCTTTGCCTTTTATAGGTCTTATTGGGCCAATAAGCCCTATTGGACCTATTTTTAAAAACCTACAAGTTCCAGCTGTTACCTACTCGCGACGCTTCCCCCCCCGCCGCAATTCCCTCCCGCTTTTCCAAGCATTAATTAATTTATTGACCTGGCATGGCATTTGCCTATAATTAGGCCTAATTATCTATAATTGTGCACAATGGATGATTCTTATGCTGCCCAATCGAGTCAGAGAAATTCGTGAGTCGCTGCTGATGAGCAAGGCCGAGCTGGCCCGCAAGGCGGGTCTGTCCCCCTTGACCATCGACCGGATCGAGAGGGGAGCCCCCTGCCGCCTCGCCACCATTCGGAAAGTCCTGCTCGCCCTCGGGCTGACGGCGGCCGACCGGGAGAGGGTTTTCCCCGAGCTGTCCTGAATGGGATGTACCTTGCTGGCATGTCCTTTGCTAAGTCCAGACCTGGATGGCTGTTGGTGATTGCATCCTTCCTTTGAAGGTGGGGAGTCCACATGTTTCTCAAAAAGAAAAAAGAGCTGGTCGGCATCGATATCGGCTCCAGCTCCATCAAGCTGGTGCAGCTGCGGGAGACCAAGGGGGGGTACCAGCTGCTCAACCTGGGGATCAACCCGCTGCCGCCGGAGGCGATCGTCGACAACGCCATCATGGACTCGACCACCGTGGTGGAGGCGATCCGCAGTCTGGTCGTAAGCCAGAAGTTGAAGACGAAAAATGTCGCCACCTCGATCTCCGGCCACTCGGTGATCATCCGCAAGATCCAGATGCCGATCATGACCGAAGAGGAGCTCGAGTCGTCGATCCAGTGGGAGGCCGAGCAGTACATCCCCTTCGAGATCTCCGAGGTCAACCTCGATTTCCAGATCCTCGGTCCCGACCCCAAAGACCCCTCGCAGATGAACGTGATCCTGGTCGCCGCCAAGAAAGACTTCGTCAACGACTACGTGGCGATTTTTCGTGAATGCGGGCTCAACCCGCTGATCATGGACGTCGACTGCTTTGCCATCGAAAACGCTTTCGAAGCCAGCCAGATCTCGGAAGGGCGGGAGATCGTCGCCCTGATCAACCTCGGGGCCAGCGGCATGAACGTCAACATCCTGCGCGACGGGGTCTCGGTTTTCACCCGCGACATTCAGGTGGGGGGGAACCTGTTCAACGAGGAGATCCAGAAACGCCTCGGTTTGAGCAGCGACGATGCCGAGAAAGCCAAGCTCGGGTTGCCCGTCGCCGATGTCGATCCGGAGGTGGTCCGGGAGATCGTCGCCGACGCCGTCGACAACCTGACCCAGGAGGTGCAGCGCTCCCTCGACTTCTTCTCCGCCACTTCCGCCGACGAGAAGGTGAACCGTCTCTATCTTACCGGCGGGGTGGCCAAGGCGGAGGCGGTGAAGCACTCCCTCGAGCAGCGACTGGGGATCCCCATCGAGGTCTTCAACCCCTTCGATCGCATCAGCTACAGCGAGAACGACTTCGATCCCGAGTACATCCAGGCCGTCGGTCCCCTGCTTTCGGTGGCGACCGGGCTGGCCATGAGGAGGGTGGGCGACAAATGATCCGGATCAATCTCCTGCCGGTAAAAGCGGCGCAGAAAAAAGAAAAGCTGCGCGGGCAAATGATCCTCCTGGCCGCCTCTCTGGTCCTGAGCCTGGTCTGCTTCGGTGCCGTCTACACGGTGATCCTGAGCAAGGTCAGCGGTGAGCGCGACGAAATCGCCCGCCTGGAGCAGGAAGCCAACCGGCTGAAGAAAGCGATCGGCGAAGTCGGCCAGGTGAAGAAGCTGCAGGAAGAGCTGCAGGGGAAACTCGATGTGCTGGCGCAGCTCAAAGCGGGCAAATCGGGGCCGGTCCATTACCTCGACCAGCTCAGCCAGGCGCTGCCGGAGAGGACCTGGCTGACCGGCTTCAAGGAGACAGCCGGGTCGGTTTCCATTACTGGGATCGGCTTCAGGGAAGAATCGATCGCCGATTTCATGCGCAGCCTGGATGCTTCCGGTTTTTACAAGGGGGTCGAACTCCAGGTCATTGAACGGGTCACCCAGGACAACACGAATCTGCACAAATTCGAGGTCGCCTGCAAGACCGATCCTACCGGCAAGTCGGTGAAGTGAGGTATGACGATGAACCCTCGCCTGGAGAAATTTTTCAAGCTCCCCCTGTACCAGCGGGTGGCGCTGATCGCCGGCCTCAACCTGGCGCTGGTCGCCCTGCTGGTCTACCTCCTCTATCTGCCGAAACAGGTGACCTACCAGGAGCTGAAAGGGAAACGGGAGGCGCTGGCGGCCAAGGTGCAGCAAGACCAGCGGATTGCCGACGACCTGCCGCAGTTCCAGGCCGAGTACGAGAAGATGCAGCAGCAGCTCGAGCAGGCGCTGACCGAACTGCCCAATGACAAGGAGATCCCGACCCTGCTGACCAACATCGCCAGCCTGGCCCGGGATCATGGTCTGGAAATCCTGCGCTTCAAACCGATTGGTGAGAAGCCTAAAGGGTTCTACGCCGAGGTGCCGGTGGAGCTGAAGCTGGCCGGCTCCTATCACCAGACCGCCATGTTCTTTGGCGCCATCGGTGCCCTTCCGCGCATCGTCAACATCCATAACCTGAACCTGAGTACGGGGACGACCAAGGGGAGTGCCAGCTCCCACCTGGTGATCGACTGTCTGGCGACGACCTTCCGCTTCCTCGATACGCCCGTGGAGGAGCCAGGCAAAGAGGCGCCCAAGGGGTCAGCCAAGGGGGGCAAGAAATGAGAGCCGGAAAAGCAGGTGTATGGTCCGTTTGCCTCCTGACCGCTGCGATCCTGACGGCAGGGTGCCAGGGTGAAAGCCCGCAGCCGGTAGCCGCTCCCCCGATCAAGAAAAAGCTGGAAGTTCCCAAAACGGTGGTGGCCGTGGCGCCAGAGGCGGATGTCGACTCAGGTGAATCCTACGCCTACGACCCGGCCGGGCGCCGTGACCCCTTCGAACCGCTGGTGGCGATCAAGCGGCCGCTCCTCACCAATGAGCCGCAGACCCCCCTGCAGGCCTACGATATCTCCCAGTACCGCCTGGCCGGCATCATTGTCGGCAAGGGGGAGTCGATGGCCATGGTGATGGCCCCCGACGGCAAGTCCTACATTCTCAAAAAGGGGATCAAGATCGGCAAGAACAACGGCTCGGTGATTGCCATCCGGCCGGACACGGTCCTGATTGAAGAATCCTTCATCGATTATTCCGGTGACTTGAAGAAATCCGTTCAGGAGATCGCGCTGCCTAAACGGGAAGGAGCCTAATCACATGCAATTATCCACGGTCCTGCGTTCAGGAGGCAAAACCGGCATCACTCTGGCTGCGGCGGGATTTCTGGTCTGCTCTGTGCTGGCAGCCACCGGCGGGGGGGCGACGACTCCGGAAAAAGGGGTCGCCTCGGAAGCCAACAAGCTGGTTTCGGTGGTCGCCCGCCAGGACGGCGGCGAGGCGGTCATTGAGGTGCAGTCGGCCAACCCGGTCGGCTACCGGTACACCGCCTATGATTCCCTCAATCCGGTGCGGATCGTCATCGACTTCCCCGACATGGAAGTGGCCGACGCCAAGCTGCCGGGGAACCTGCCGCTGGGGGCGGTGCGGGAAGTGCGTACCGGCACTCTCGAGCTGACCTCGGGGAAGCTGGGTCGGGTCGAACTGCTGCTGGAGAAAGAGACCCGCTACCAGATCAGCACCAATGGCACCCAGTGTACCGTGCGCTTTGCGCCGAAAACCGCCGCGACCACGGAGGGGAAACCGGCGGTCGCCCCTGCCGCGGCTGAGCCGAAGGTGGCGGTCGCCGCCGTCCCCCCCGCAGCTCGCCCCG
>JACZKF010000113.1 GCA_014860175.1 Desulfuromonadales bacterium
GTTCTGGGATGGCCGGGCGACCGGCTGGACCCTCGGCGACCCTCTGGCCGAGCAGGCGATGGGTCCCTTCCTCAACCCGCTGGAGCAGAACAACCCCAATGCCAGACACGTCTGCCTCAACGTCCTGCGAACCGATTACGCCGTCCTCTTCGAAGAAGTCTGGAGCCCCGGCAGCCTCGATTGCGTCAACGACGTCACCGGCACCTACGAGCGCATCGCCCGCGCCATCGCCGCCTACGAACGGTCGGCCGAGGTCAACCCATTCAGCTCCAAGTTCGACCTGTTCTGGAACAACTCGGTCGGCAAAATGCCGCCAGTTCACGCCATCAACGCCATGAACTGGACCCGTTTCCAAGGGCGCGGCCTGGAGGAGATGGAACTCAAGGGGCTGATGCTGTTCAACACCAAGGGGAAATGCTCCACCTGCCATTTCCTCCGGCCGATGCACGGCAGCCCGGCCCCGCTCTTCACCGATTTCGGCTACCACAACCTGGGGGTACCGAAAAATCCGCTGAACCCCTTCTACTCCATGCCGCGCCGCTGGAACCCGCAAGGGGCGAGTTGGATCGATCCAGGGCTGGGCGGTTTTCTCGCCACCACGGCGGGGCTGCCCGACAACAATGGCGCGGCGCGGGATTACAGTGCCGAAGCCGCTGAAAATTACGGCAAACACCGCACCCCGACCCTGCGCAATGTCGACCAGCGCCCAACTCCGGAATTCATCAAAGCTTTCGGTCACAACGGCTATTTCAAAAATTTGGCGGAAATCGTTCACTTCTACAACCTGCGCGACGTCCTGCCGGTCTGTAATGACGGCGGTATTCCGGGCCTCGACTGCTTCGAGGCGCCGGAAGTCGCGGTGAACGTCAACCGTACCGACTTGGGAGCCCTCGGGCTGGCCCCGGACGAAGGAATGGCCATTATCCGGTTTTTGCAGACCCTGACGGATGGCTTCATCATCCCCTGACCCCTCCTCCTGCTCCCCGGGAAGCCGGGGAGCAGGAGGGAGCGCTCTTCTTGGATGTCTCCGGGTCGATGGTATGATTACCAACCAATGACCTTCGACGAATTTCTCCGACAGGCCTGTCCGCCCCTCGACCTGGAGTGGCGCAAGTACCGCCGGCGGGCCGCCCGCCACCGGGTGCAGAAACGGCTGCGGGAGCTCGGTCTGACCGATTACGCCGCTTATCTTGAGCGCCTGCAGAGCGACCCCCGGGAGGCGGCCTCCTTGGCCGACCGGATGCGGATCTCCGTCACCCGCTTCTTCCGCGAACAGGATCGCTGGCAGCTGCTGGCCGAAGCAGTGCTGCCGTGCCTGCTCGCCGCCCGGAAGCCGGACACTCCTCTGCGGGCCTGGAGCGCCGGCTGCGCCGGCGGCGAAGAACCGTACACCCTGGCGATCCTCTGGCGATCGCAGATTCTGCCGCATTATCCTGACCGTCAATTGCAGATTCTCGCCACCGATATCGATCCTCCCAGCCTGCAGCGGGCCGAGGTTGCCCGCTATCCGCCCGGAGAACTGCGGGAGGTCCCCACCGCCGTCCGGGAGAGCTTCTTCCGTCAGCACGCCGGCTTCTGGTCCCCCCTCCCCGAAGTGACCGCGATGGTCCAATTTACCTGCCACAATCTGCTGACCGACCCGTCCCCCGGCACCTTCGACCTGATCTGCTGTCGCTATCTCCCGTTCACTTACTTTCGCTGTCAGCGCCGCCTGAACGCCGCCAGCACGCTGCACCAGGCACTGGCCGCCGATGGCGCGCTGATGATCGGAGGCAAAGAGGATCTCGGCTCGGCGACCCCCCTTTTCACCCCCTGGCCGCAGGCGCCGGGGTTCTTCCGCCGGGGTGGTTGACAGATCGGGAAATCTGGATATTTATTAAGAGTTGCAAATTCATGTCCCCATGTGCCCGGAGGAAGCGTGAATCAAACCGCCATGGCCGGCAGCGGCACCCGCACCTGCCTGTTTCTTCTCGCCACCTGGAGCGTCTCCGCCTTTCTGATGTTTTTCCGGATCGGTTCCGGCGAGCATGATACCTTCCAGATGGTTTCCGGCATCCGGTATGGCGTCCTCCACGACCAGATCTACAACCTGGCCAACTACGGAGACAGCTTACAGTTCGCCTTCTACGCCGCCTTGCACCCCATTTCCGCCTGGTGGGAGCTGCCGGCCCAGAAGATCCTTCTGCTGCTCAATACCCAGGGCACTCTGCTTTCGTTACTGATCCTTTTCCTCCTGCTGCAGGTTTTCCGGAAAATCTTCCCCACCGAAGGGGTCGCCTGGATCCCGGTGCTGGTGGTGACCACTCCGGCCTACCTGTTCACCCTCCCCTATGGCCACCCGTTCCACTATGCCGCCACCGTTTGCCTGGCCGCCCTCCTGCTGCTGTTCACGGCCCTCGAGGAGGGCAGTCTGTCTTCTCGCAGCTTATGGCTGTGGTCGGCGGCGACCCTCCTGCAGGGGGTGGCACTGAGCCTGCGGGCCGAGCAAGTCGGCTTGCTGCTCCTTTGTTTTTCCGGCTATCTTTTATATTCGTCGACCTTCTCCTGGAAGCGGTATGGCGCCGTGGCTCTGCATGTGGCCGCCTCCGGGGCGATCTTCCTGCTGCTGCGCTTCTTGCTGCTGCCGGCAGCCGGCCCGGCTGCCGATCTGGGGGCCGGCAGTTATCTCGGTCTCCTCTCCTACAGCCGCCTGCGCCTGCATCTGCTCCCCTGGAGCGCCGCCCATCATCTGATCGAGATCGGTCTCCCCATTCTTTGTCTGGCCGCCTTTTTCCTGTTTCGGGCCGCCTGGCGCCGGGAGGGGAGAATGCTCCTTGGCTTTGCTCTTTCCGTTCTTCCGTCGTTTTTCATCTACCTGTTCAATCCGAGCCCGCCCCGGCATTTCATCATCACCATCATCTCCCTGGCGGTCTTTGTCTCCGTCTGCTGGCCCCGCCCCCGACCCTGGCAGCCGATCGGCCTCGGGGCCGCAATCCTGGTCCTCAATCTGTTGGTGCCACCGGGGCTGGCAATGGCCCCCGGCGGGGTCAATGCGGCCGGGGAGAGAAGAAATTTCACCTACAATGTCTTCGAGCGTCAAACCAGAAACCGCCTGCAGGCCCAAGCGGCTCTCCCCTTTTTCATGGAAGTTAAGGAGAAAGCGGCTGCGACCACCATCGTGGCTGGATCGTGGATTCATCTGGCCCAGATGGCGATGATTCTGAGCGACGATCCGAGCCTGACCATCCGTCTGGATGAGCGAATCAATGGGAAAAAAGTCCTTTGTTATAAATGCTCGGGGAAAACATTTTACCTGATAGAAGCCTACAACATGGGAGAGGTAGCTCAGCTGCTGAACTCAGGAGAGCGGAAAAAATCGGCCGTACTGACCCTCATCGACCCTGCACAAGACATTAACGACCTGGATATCGAGGTCCCCCGACAGCTTTACTGGTGGAATGCCTGATGAGTGAGCCGAGCATCCAGGTCACCACCCCTCGGGCCATTCGGCTCGGGACGGCGAGACAGTTCCTCTGCTTCGCCGCCATCGGGGCGACAGGAACCGCCCTGCACTACCTGGTGCTGGTGGGCCTGGTGCAACTCTCCCTGACCGGGCCGGTTTTGGCCTCGGCAGTCGGCGCCACCCTCGGGGCGGTGGTCAACTACCTTCTGAACTACCGCATCACCTTCCGCAGCCAGAAGTCCCATTGGGAAGCCAGCGCCCGGTTTTTCCTGGTGGCGCTCGTCGGGCTGGGGCTGAATTCAGCCATTCTCGCTCTGTTCCTCCACCTCCTCCCGGTTCATTACCTCGTCTCCCAGCTGCTGACGACCGGCCTGGTGTTGATCTGGAACTTTCTCGGCAACAAGCTTTGGACTTTCTAGCCAAGGAATCCTCATGACCACTAATGAGCCGGTCTTTCTGTCGCTTGTGGTGCCCGCCTACAATGAAGAGGCGGTCATCGGCCATTTCTATGATCGCACCGGGCCGATTCTGAAGGCCATCAGCGAGAATTTCGAGATCATCTTCATCAACGACGGCAGCCGGGATCGAACCGTCGACGAGGTAGTCGCCTTGCATGAGCGCGATCCCCGGGTCAAGCTGATCGACCTGAGCCGCAACTTCGGCAAGGAGATCGCCCTGTCGGCCGGTCTCGACTTCTCCCGGGGGGAGGTAGTGATCGTGATCGATGCCGATCTGCAGGACCCGCCGGAGTTGATCCCCCAGATGGTGGCCAAGTGGCGCGAAGGCTATGACATGGTCTATGCCACCCGTCTCGCCCGCCAGGGGGAGACGCTGGTCAAGAAAGCGACCGCCAACGCCTTCTACCGGATGATCGGCCGCTTGACCAAGATCCATATCCCGAAGAACACCGGCGACTTCCGGCTGCTGAGCCGAAGAGCGGTGGAGGCGCTGAAAACGTTGCGCGAGCAGCACCGGTTCATGAAGGGTCTGTTCAGCTGGATCGGCTTCCGCCAGATCAGTCTCCCCTACTGCCGGGAGCCGCGGTATGCCGGCCAGACCAAGTGGAATTACTGGAAACTGTGGAATTTCGCCATCGAGGGGATCACCTCTTTTTCCTACATCCCGCTGCAGGTGGCCAGTTACATTGGGTTGACTATCGCCTCCTGCAGCTTCGTTTACGCCTTCTATCTGGTGCTGAAGACCTTCTACGGGGGGGTGGATGTCCCCGGCTATGCTTCGCTGATGGTGGCGATCCTGTTTTTCAGTGGGGTCCAGTTGAGTTTCCTCGGCGTCATGGGCGAGTATCTGGGGCGGATGTTCAACGAGACCAAGAACCGCCCTCTTTACCTGGCCCAGGGGC
>JACZKF010000011.1 GCA_014860175.1 Desulfuromonadales bacterium
CCATCAACCCTTCGCCGTACATGTTCTTTCTGCGTTTCGGCAACACCCTGGTGGTCGGCGCCTCCCCCGAGGTGCTGGTGCGCAAGGAAGGGGAGCAGGTGGAGGTGCGGCCGATCGCCGGGACCCGCCCCCGCGGCGCCAGCGCCGAGGAGGATGCCCGGTTGGAAGCCGAGCTGCTGGCCGATCCCAAGGAGCTGGCCGAACATATCATGCTGGTCGACCTCGGTCGCAACGACTTGGGCCGGGTCTGCCGCACCGGCAGCGTCGAGGTAAGCGAGTTGATGGTGATCGAGCGTTACTCGCACGTGATGCATATCGTCTCCAACGTGCGCGGCACCCTGGAGGGGGGGCAGGATGCCTTTGACGTCTTTCGCGCCACCTTCCCCGCCGGTACCCTGAGCGGAGCGCCGAAAATCCGCGCCATGGAGATCATCGACGAGCTCGAACCGTGCCGCCGCGAGGTGTACGGCGGGGCCGTCGGTTACTTCTCCTTTTCCGGCAACATGGACATGGCGATCGCCATCCGCACTCTGGTGGTCCAGGATGGAAAGGTGCACCTGCAGGCCGGGGCCGGAATCGTCGCCGACAGTGATCCGGAAACCGAATACCAGGAGACCCTGACCAAGGCGCGGGGTGCCATCAAGGCCTTGGAAATGGCTCAAGAGGGGCTCGACTGATGCTGCTGATGATCGACAATTATGATTCCTTCACCTGGAACCTGGTTCAATATTTTCGCGAACTGGGGGCCGAAGTGGAGGTGTTTCGTAACGACGCCCTTTCGGTAGAAGAGATCGTCCGGCGCCGGCCGCGGCAGGTGGTGGTCTCTCCCGGCCCCTGCTCGCCGACCGAAGCCGGGATCTCCGTCGAGGCGATCCAGAAGCTGGCGGGCCAAATCCCCCTGCTCGGAGTCTGTCTGGGGCACCAGGCGATTGGCCAGGCCTTCGGCGGCAAGGTGGTGCGGGCCGACCGGCTGATGCACGGCAAGACCAGTCCGGTGCACCACGACGGCAGCCCCCTGTTCCGGGATCTCTCCAACCCTTTTGAGGCGACTCGTTATCACTCCCTGCTGGTCGAACGCGCCAGCCTCCCCTCCTGCCTGCGGGTGACCGCCTGGACCGACGAGGGGGAGATCATGGGGATGGAGCACCGGGAGCTGGCGATCTGGGGGGTCCAGTTTCACCCCGAGTCGATTCTCACGGTCGAGGGGAAGACTTTACTGAAAAATTTTCTCGACCTGACCTGAGAGGGCGTTCACGACCGGTCCCTTTCGCTGCTCCCGGCGGCCAGGCACCTTAACAGATCCGGAGTGTGTATGATCAAGCAGGCCATCGCCAAGGTGGTAGAGCGGGTCGATCTTTCCGAGGCGGAGATGATCGAAGTGATGGACCAGATCATGTCGGGGGGGGCCACCCCGGCGCAGATCGGTTCCTTTATCACCGCCTTGCGCATGAAGGGGGAGACCGTGGCCGAGATCACCGGCGCCGCCCGGGTGATGCGCGAACGGGCTACCCCGATCCGGGTCGGGCGCAATGTCCTTGATCTCGACCGGGACGACATCAATATCGACCGGGAGACGATTCTGGATGTCGTTGGGACCGGGGGCGATGGCACCAACACCTTCAATATCTCGACCACCGTCTCGTTTATTGTTTCGGCCTGCGGAGTGAAAGTGGCCAAACATGGCAACCGTTCGGTCTCTTCGGCCTGCGGCAGTGCCGACGTTCTGGAGGCGCTCGGGGTCAACCTCGATGTGACTCCGGAAGTGGTGGAGCGCTGTATCCAGGAGATCGGCATCGGCTTTCTCTTCGCTCCGGCCCTGCACGGGGCGATGAAGTACGCCATCGGCCCCCGCAAGGAGATCGGCATCCGCACCATCTTCAACATCCTCGGGCCGCTGACCAACCCGGCCAAGGCCGACTGCCAGGTGCTCGGCGTCTACCGGGAGGATCTGGTGGAAAAAATGGCTGGCGTCCTCCAGCAGCTCGGCTGCCGGCGCGGGTTTGTGGTGCACGGTCTCGATGGCATGGACGAGATCACCCTCACCGCCGAGACGGCCATTGCCGAGGTTACGGCGGCGGGAATCAAAGTGAGCCGGATCGCGCCGGAAGATTTCGGTCTGCAGCGCTGCACGATGGAGGAGCTGCGCGGTGGCGACGCCCGGGGCAATGCGACGATTGTCCGCTCTGTCCTGGCCGGTCAGCCGGGGCCGAAACGCCAGGTGGTGCTGCTCAATGCCGCGTACGCCCTGATGGCTGCCGGCCGCGTCGCCAGCCCCGACGAGGGGGTGCGTTTGGCGGCCGAGACGATCGATTCCGGACGGGGACTGCAGCAGGTGGAAAAGCTTGCGGCCATGACCAACCAATGAGCCTCGGCAACGACCGGCCGACACGGGAAACGATGAGCTCCGACATTCTGAAGAAAATCGTCGATCATAAACGACTCGAGGTGGCGGCGGCCAAGGGGCGGTATCCCCTGGAACGGCTGCTGGACCGCCTTGCCGTGGGTGAGGATCGGCCGCGGGGGTTTGCCCGGGCGCTGCGGGAGAGCGCTGCCGCCGTGGCGCCGGCGGTGATCGCCGAGGTCAAGAAGGGATCGCCGAGCAAAGGGATCATCCGGGCCGACTTCGATCCGGTCGCCATTGCCCGGATTTACCAGGAGCATGGCGCCACCTGCCTGTCGGTGCTCACCGACGAGCATTTTTTTTACGGCCACCTGCACAACCTCGGCTTGATCCGCGAGGCCGTCGAGCTCCCCTTGCTGCGCAAGGATTTCATCTGCGATCCGTACCAGATCGTCGAAGCGCGGGCTTTCGGCGCCGATGCGGTGCTGCTGATCGCGGCCATGCTCGACCTGGGGCAGTTGCAGGAGTTCGCTGCTCTGGCCGCCGATCTGCAGCTCGATGTACTGCTCGAAGTCCACGATGAGTTCGAACTGGAGCGGGCGCTGCAGCTGCCGGTGGAGCTGATCGGCATCAATAACCGCTCGCTGCGCACTTTTGTCACCGATCTGACGACCACCGAGCGCCTGCTGCCGCTGATCCCAGCCGATCGCCTGGTGGTGGCCGAGAGCGGTATCCACACCCATTCTGACATCCAGCGACTGCAACGGGCCGGAGCCAAAGGTTTTCTGGTCGGCGAGTCGCTGATGCGCGAGGACGATATCGGCGCCAAGCTCCGGGAACTGCTGGGCGCCACGACATAATGCGGGGGAACCTGCCTCCTTCTTGCCCATGAAATCATAAAGGAGTCCGATCAATGCAAACCAAGATCCTGCTGCCCGAAGACCGTATCCCCAAGCAGTGGTACAATATCATCCCCGACATGCCTGGGCCGCTGGCGCCGGTGATTCACCCCGGCACCTTGCAGCCGGTGACCCCGGACGACCTGCTGCCGATTTTCCCGATGGCGCTCATCGAACAGGAAGTCTCCACCCAGCGCTGGATCGAGATCCCCGAGCCGGTGCGCGAAATCTACCGGCTCTGGCGGCCGGCCCCCCTGTACCGGGCGCATCGACTGGAGAAGGCGCTCGGCACGCCGGCGCGGATCTACTACAAGTACGAAGGGGGGTCGCCGGCCGGGTCGCACAAGCCCAATACCGCCATCCCTCAGGCCTACTACAACAAGGCCGCCGGCACCCGGCGCATCGCCACCGAGACCGGTGCCGGCCAGTGGGGGACGTCGATGGCTCTGGCCTGCCAGATGTTCGGCCTCGAGTGCACCGTCTACATGGTCAAGGTCTCTTTCGGGCAAAAGCCGTACCGCAAGAGCATGATGGAGCTGTGGGGGGCGGAAGTTCTCCCTTCCCCCTCCAACCGCACCAACGCCGGCCGCGCCATCCTGGCCAGGGACCCCCAAAATCAAGGTTCCCTCGGCATCGCCATCAGTGAGGCGGTGGAAGACGCCGCCACCCGCGACGACACCCGCTACGCCCTCGGCAGCGTACTCAACCACGTCTGCCTGCATCAGACCGTCATCGGTCTGGAAGCCAAGGAGCAGATGGCGCTGGTCGGCGACTACCCGGACGTGGTCATCGGCTGCCATGGCGGTGGCTCCAACTTCGCCGGTATCGGCTTCCCCTTTGTCGCGGACAAGGCCAACGGCAAGCAGGTGCGGATTGTCGCCGTCGAGCCGACCAGTTGCCCGACCCTGACCAAGGGGGTCTACGCCTTCGATTACGGCGATACCGCCAAGATGGCGCCGATCGCCAAAATGTACACCCTCGGCCATGACTTCATGCCGCCGGGGATCCATGCCGGTGGTTTGCGCTATCATGGCGCCTCCCCCCTGGTTTCCCAGCTGGTCCATGCGGGTGTGGTCGAGGCCAAAGCGGTGGCGCAGACCGCCTGCTTCGAGGCGGCGATCCTGTTTGCCCGCACCGAGGCGATCATCCCCGCGCCCGAGTCGTCCCACGCCATCCGCGGCGCCATCGAAGAGGCGCTGCAGGCCAAGGAGGAGGGGAAGGAACGGACCATCCTGTTCAATCTCTCCGGCCATGGCCACGTCGACATGGCCGCCTACGACGCTTACTTCAGCGGTCAGCTGGAGGATTTCGAATATCCGGCCGAAGCGATCAAGGAATCGCTGGCTCATCTGCCGAAAGTGACCTTCTAAGCCTCCCCCTGCCGGGAAGAGGCTGTTTTTGCAGGAGTTCGCTTTCGCCCGGCCCAGCGACCGGAGTCTTATGGTAAGAGTAAAGATCTGTGGCATAACCAATATCGAGGATGCCAGGCAGGCGGCCGTCAGCGGGGCCGACGCCATCGGAGTGGTATTTTTTGCCCAGAGCCCCCGCTGTGTGACTCCTGAGCAAGCCCGGCGGATCGTCCTCGCCCTCCCGCCCCTGGTCGCCGCCGTCGGCCTGTTCGTCAACGAGGCGCCGGAGAGCATTCGGGAGATCGCCTCCTTCTGTGGTCTGACCGCCCTGCAGCTGCACGGGGATGAACAGCCCCAGGAGTGCCAGCTCCCCCCCTGGCGGGTGATCAAGGCGCTGCGGGTGCGCGACAGCTCCAGCCTGGCGGGGCTCGACGCCTGGCCGGTGTCGGCGCTGCTCCTCGATGCCTGGGCCGAGGGGAGTTACGGGGGGACCGGAAAAACCTTCGACTGGTCGCTGGCAACGACCGCTTCCGGGCGGCCGATCATCCTCGCCGGCGGGTTGACCCCGGAGAACGTGGCCGAAGCGGTCAGGGTGGTGCGCCCCTGGGCCGTCGATGTCTCCAGCGGCGTCGAGGCCGCCCCCGGGCGCAAGGATCCGGCCAAGGTGGCGGCGTTTATCCGGGCGGCAAAAGGGTGTCACCCGATGGATCCCGTGTCTAACGAAACGAGACGATGATGTACTCCTATCCTGACCACCAAGGGCATTTTGGCCAGTTTGGCGGCCGCTACGTTGCCGAGACGCTGATGCCGGCGCTGCTTGAGTTGGAGGCGGCCTACCGCGAGGCGCAAGCCGACCCTGCATTCCAGGGGGCCATCGACTATTATCTGCAGCACTACGTCGGCCGCCCAAGCCCCCTTTATTTTGCCCAGCGGCTCACCGAGCATCTCGGGGGGGCGAAGATCTATCTCAAGCGCGAAGATCTCAACCACACCGGCGCCCACAAGGTGAACAACACCGTCGGCCAGATCCTCCTGGCCCGGCGGATGGGGAAGAAAAAGGTTATCGCCGAAACCGGCGCCGGCCAGCATGGTGTCGCCACCGCCACGGTAGCGGCCCTCTTCGGCCTGGAGTGCCAGGTTTTCATGGGGACCGAAGACATCCGCCGGCAGGCGATCAATGTCTTTCGGATGAAGCTGTTGGGGGCGACCGTCCACGGGGTGACCAGCGGCACGGCCACCCTCAAGGACGCCATGAATGAGGCGCTGCGCCACTGGGTGACCCACGTGCGCGATACCTTCTACGTAATTGGCACCGTTGCCGGCCCGCACCCCTATCCGGAGATGGTGCGTGATTTTCAGGCGGTGATCGGCCGTGAGGCACGGCAGCAGATCCTGCAGGCCGAAGGGCGCCTTCCCGATCTGGCCGTGGCCTGCATCGGGGGCGGCTCCAACGCCATGGGGCTGTTCTACCCCTTTATCGACGACCCGGAGGTGCGCCTGATCGGGGTGGAGGCCGCCGGTCTCGGCCTCGACTCGGGCAAACACGCCGCCAGCATCGGCGCCGGGGCGGTGGGGGTACTGCACGGCAACAAGACGTTCCTGCTGCAGGACCCCTACGGTCAGATCGAGCATGCCCACTCCATTTCCGCCGGTCTCGACTATCCGGGGGTCGGGCCGGAGCATGCCAACCTGCACACCCTCGGCCGGGCCGAGTACGTCTCCATTACCGACGCCGAGGCGCTTGACGCCTTTCAGGCTCTGACCCAGCTCGAGGGGATCATCCCGGCGCTGGAGAGTGCTCACGCCATTGCTCACGTGATGAAGATCGCCCCAACCATGGACAAAGGGCAGGTGATCGTCATCTGTCTTTCGGGTCGCGGCGACAAGGACATCCATACCGTTGCCGAGGCAATGGGGGTGGAATTTTAGTCAGCTCCGGCTTCGGCCGCCAGGCACCAGGATGTTCAGCCGCAAGGCTGGATCCGGGCCTCGAACAAAAAGGAAAAAAATGAAATTCGAAGAGTTGAACATCCCTGACGTTGTCATGCAGGGGATCGCAGGAGTGGGGTTCACCGACCTCACGCCGGTACAGGTCGAGTCGATCCCCTTGGCGCTGCGCGGCAAGGATGTCGCCGGCCAGGCCCAGACCGGCACCGGCAAGACGGCGGCCTTCCTCATCGCCTTGTTCACCCGGTTGCTGCGCAACCCCAAGCCGACCGGCGGCAACCCGCGCGCGCTCATCCTGGCGCCGACCCGTGAACTGGTGGTGCAGATCGTCAATGACGCCGAAGGGCTGGGGGCGTTCTGCCCCTTCAAGATCCAGGCGATCTTTGGCGGTGTCGACTACGAAAAGCAGCGCCAGGCCCTGCGGACCGGGGTCGATATCATCGTCGCCACGCCGGGGCGACTGATCGACTACGCCCGGCAGAAGGTCTTCTCCTTCGGCGACATCGAAGCCCTGGTCATCGATGAGGCCGACCGGATGTTCGACATGGGCTTCATCAAGGACCTGCGCTATATCCTGCGCAAGCTTCCATCCTACGAAAAACGCCAGACCATGCTCTTTTCCGCCACTTTGTCGCCGCGGGTGATGGAGCTCGCCTACGAGTTTATGAATCTGGCGGAGAAGGTGCAGATCGAGCCGGAGCAGGTGACCGCGGAACGGATCGACCAGGTGGTCTACCACGTATCGCGACGGGAAAAGTTCCCCCTGCTGCTCGGACTGTTGCGGAAATTCGGGGAAGAGGCGGACCGGGTCCTGGTCTTCGTCAACACTAAAAAAGAGGCGGAGCACCTGACCGAGCGCCTGAAGGCGAACGACTTCAAGGCGGCGGTGATCTCCGGCGATATTCCGCAAAACAAGCGGCTGCGCATCCTGACCGATTTCAAGGAGGGGCGACTCACCTTCCTGATCGCCACCGACGTCGCCTCCCGCGGGCTGCACATCGAGGCGGTCTCCCATGTGATCAACTGGGACCTCCCCCAAGACCCGGAAGACTACGTGCACCGCATCGGCCGCACGGCCCGGGCGGGGGCGAGCGGCCAGGCGATCAGTTTCGCCGATGAGGACCTGGCCTTTTATCTGCCGGACATCGAAGCCTTCATCGGCCGCAAGATCCCCAACACCTTCCCCGAAGAAGAGGATTTCATCTGGGAGTTCAAACGGGGTGCCCCGCGGAAGAAAGCGCCGGTACCGGAGCGGGAGAAGGCCGCCGCCAAGCGGCGCCCGCGACACCGTCGCAAGCCCGAAGGAGGGGGGACCGGCGGCGGTCCGGCCTCCTGACGCCCCTGCGTCGCCCCCCTTTTTTCTTGCAAGCTCTTTTCGGGCCAGGAGGTCATGTGAGCGCCGATAACAACGAAAGTGATCTCGGCTGCCGAAGCTGTCGGCGTCTGCACGGCTATCTGTCGACCCTGGCGCCGCGGCGCGGGCTGCAAGCCGCCGACTACTGGGGGCGAGCGGTCCCCGGATTCGGCGATCGGCAGGGGCGCGTCTGCCTGGTCGGTCTCGCCCCCGGCGCCCACGGTGCCAATCGCACCGGCCGGCCGTTTACCGGTGATGGTGCAGGCGATTTCATGTACCCGTTGCTGCACCGGGCCGGTTTCGCCAACCAGGGGGAGGCGGTGGAGATCGGTGACGGGTTGGTTTTGCACGACCTGTTTATTACCAATGCGGTCAAATGCGCCCCCCCCGAGAACCGGCCGACGCCGGCCGAATTTGCCGCCTGCCGACCTAAATTGGCGGCCGATCTGGCGGCCCTGCCGCGGCTGCGGGTCGTTCTGGCGCTGGGGCGGGAGGCGTTCAACAGTGTGTTGCAACTGCTGCGGGAACAAGGGCGCATCGAGCGCCTGCGCGATTACCCCTTTGGCCATGGGCGCGAATACCCTCTTCCCGGCGGGCCGATCGTGGTCGCCAGCTATCACACCAGCCGCTACAATGTGCAGACCGGACGCCTCACCGAAGCGATGTTTCTGACCCTGCTCGACCGGGTGCGGTTGCTGGCCGCGGGAGAAAACGATTGAAAAGGGGGGGCGCATCGAATACACTGGCGCCATTTGAGCGGGCAAGTAGCTGCTTCTGCCCCGATTTCCGGGCCTTTGCCGGCGGGAACTTAATCCCAAGCCGGCAAAGCTGCCTCTAGAGAATCAGACATGTCTCGTCTGCAAGCGACTTTCGCTCATCTGCGCCAACGAGGGCGGGCGGCCCTGATCCCCTTTATCACCGCCGGCGACCCGGACCTGGCGACCACCGAGGAGCTGGTGCAGGCGCTGGTGCAGGGGGGGGCCGACGTGATCGAACTCGGGTTCCCCTTCTCGGATCCGATGGCCGACGGCCCGACCATTCAGGCGGCATCGGAGCGATCATTGGCCGCCGGCACCACCCTGGATGGGGTGCTGCAGACCGTCCTGCGGATCCGTCGGCATACCAATGTGCCGATTGTCCTGATGGGCTACTACAACCCGGTATTCCATTTCGGTCCCGAGCGCTTTGCCCGCGAGGCGGCCGCCGTCGGGGTCGATGGGCTGCTGCTGGTCGACCTGCCGCCCGAAGAAGCTGGAGAGATTCGCGGCTTCCTGCAGGTGGCCGGCCTCTGCCTGATCACCCTGCTGGCGCCGACCACACCCCCGGCGCGCCGGCGCGCGTTGGCGGCCCAAGCCGAGGGGTTCCTCTATTATGTCTCGATGACCGGGGTCACCGGGGTGCAGCAGGTCGATACCGCTGCCATCCGGGACGAAGTCATGGCTTTGCGGCGCGAATCCGCCGTGCCGGTAGCGGTCGGCTTCGGCATCAGCTCTCCAGCCGATGCGGCGGCGGTGGCAGAGTTCGCCGATGCGGTGGTGGTCGGCAGCGCCCTGGTGAAGATTGTGGCCACTTTCGGCGCCTCTGCCCAGTTGCTCCCAGAAGTTCGGGCCTTTGCCGACTCGTTGGCCCAAGGTATCCGGGGCGGGGGGGGCTGAACGCAAGCCGCCCATCATTGCGGCGGGCGCGCTGGCCACTTAAGCTCTCTAGTTCCATCTCAGGAGAAAACTCTGGCCGATTTCAAGCATCCGGGAGCTCCCCGGTGGTCAGAGAGGGGAGAGGAATCCATCTTCTGCCTGCAACGATCCCTTGAATAAACGAGGATAGAATGGGCTGGTTCAAGAAATCCAAAGCACCGATCACACCGGTGGAGACCAAGAAGGTGCAGATGCCGGAAGGGATCTGGACCAAGTGCAAGAACTGCAATGAGATCATCTATACCAAAGAGATCGAACGCAACCTCAATGTCTGCCCGAAATGCGACTATCACTTTCGCATCAGTGCCCGGGAGCGCATCGACCTGGTGCTCGATACCGGATCTTTCATCGAGATGGACGCGGGGATGGTTTCCATCGACTTCCTCGAATTCAAAGACTCGAAAAAATACAAGGACCGGATCAAGGCGGCTCTGAAAAAAGGGGGGGGCGGCGACGCCGTGGTCTGCGGCGAGGGGACCATCGACGGTCTGCCGGTAGTCGTGTCGGTCTTCGATTTCGGCTTTATGGGTGGGAGCATGGGTTCGGTGGTCGGTGAGAAGATCACCCGCGCTATTGAGAAGGGGCTGGAGAAACGATCGCCGGTTCTCGTCTTCTCGTCATCGGGGGGCGCCCGCATGCAGGAGAGCATCTTGTCGCTGATGCAGATGGCGAAAACCAGCGCCGCTTTGGCCAAGTTGAGAGCGGCCGGCCTCCCGTTCATCTCGGTCCTCACCGATCCGACCACCGGCGGCGTGACCGCCAGCTTTGCCATGCTCGGCGATGTCAACATGGCGGAGCCGCGGGCGCTGATCGGGTTTGCCGGGCCGCGGGTCATCGAGCAGACCATCCGCCAGAAGCTGCCGGACGGATTTCAGCGCTCCGAGTACCTGCTGGAGCACGGCATGGTAGACATGATCGTCCGCCGCCAGGAGATGAAGCAGCGCCTCTCCCAGGTCCTGCGCATTTTCACCCGAAAATAGGCGGTGTCCCGTGGACTACCGGGAGAGCCTCGACTATTTGTACAGCCTGCAGCGCTTCGGCATCAAGCTCGGGCTGGAGAATATCCGGGCTCTGCTGGGGCGCCTCGGACACCCTGAACAGGCTTACCCTGCCGTCCATGTGGCCGGCAGCAACGGCAAGGGTTCTGTCTGCGCCGCCTTGGCTGAAGTGCTGGCCCGGGCCGGCCATCGCACCGGCCTTTACACCTCTCCCCACCTGCATTCTTTTACCGAGCGCATCCGGGTGGATGGCATCGAGATCACCGAAGCGGAGGTGGTCGCCCTCACCCGGGAATTGCGCGCGGCGGCTGCCGGTATCCCCGTCACCTTCTTTGAATTCACCACGGCCTTGGCCCTGCTGCATTTTCAGCGGCAGGGGGTAGCGATCGCGGTTCTTGTACAGACCTTCCTGCTCGAAGCGCTCATAAACGGCCCGCGTCTCTTCCGGCACGGCGGCCCGCATCCTTTCAAGGGCGGAGTTGACATCCTCTGCACACGAAAATGTGTCCGCCAGGATCAGTTTGGATACGCGCTGCGGGTGTTGGATGGCGTACGCCTGGGCCAGAATACCGCCCCACGAATGGCCAAACACGATCCAGCGCTCGATGTGCAGCGCCTGGCGCAGCCGC